>CAZVOS010000397.1:0-3981 GCA_964628845.1 uncultured Bacteroidales bacterium
AGTTCAAAATCACTTTAATTTAATTTCAAGTTCTTTAATTATTTCTTTAATTATTTTCTTTAATTAATTAAAGCTTTAAAATGCTGTATTTCATAACAATAGAACAAAATCCCTTTAATTTAATTTCAAGTTCTTTAATTATTCCTTTAATAAAATCCATTTTGATTTAGTTCTGCTTCCTATATTTTGAATTCGTGTTCCTGCCATTTCTTGTATCATATTATTTACCTTTATTTTTCTTTGTTTTTCGTTCATATATGCAGGTAATTTGTCTAAAAGCAATATGTTAATTTCTTCTCTGGTAGCATAACCATGATTATTTATATGCTGAATAATAAAATCCTTGTATATTTCTTTATCCAAACCCTTGTTTTTTGTATAAGTAGCTTTTTGATTGGTGCTTTCAGCCAGTTTTGCTGATATATAATAGTTGGGCTTTCTGCCTTCAATCAGACATTTTTTCTTTAGTAGTTTAGCAGCATCTTCTGTTATAGGTTGCCCTTTTTGAACCTTATCTAACAGGATGACTTCTGTAAGGTTCAAATCGTCGTTTTTCTCAATAAGTAATTTAGAATAGTTTTCATCAATAGCATGTCCGTAAATTTCTAAAACAACCTCATTTCTGCGGGTTTTTGAATAATCGGGCAGTGGAAAAAAACGTTTTCTTTGGCTTTTATACATTTTATGAATGCCATAACCAAGCGTGTCAATCATGTTCAAGCTAACCATTGCTTCTGCTAAGAATTTATTGCGGTATTTTTTTGGGGTTTTATCACCTAAAGAATAATCATCAGCTTTACCTTCAAAAAAACTACCTGCATTAGAAAAAATAAGTTTGCCCGTTTGTTCTGTCAGCACTATCCTTGAATGTAAGCCATAGTCCTGATGTGCCACACAGTTGTTTAAGGCTTCTAAAATAACTTCCGGGTCATATTTCAAAACTTCAACAGCAACTAACTGGTTGTTTGGGAAAAATTTATATTTAACATTTCTGATTCTATTCAAAACATCATTCAATGAGGTAAAGAGAGGCAATTCAAAATGCTCATAAGCTTTTTCTTCAGTATCTAATTTCCAGGTAATTTGTGCTACTGCAGGAGAAATAAAATGAGCCGATTCTGGTTTTCCCAGTAAAAGAATAGCTGTATTTGTTATTTTGCCTTCGATTGTGATCTTTGCTTTATCGAGGAAAGTAGCATTGTCCCAAAGGTCTATATCATTATAAAAAGGGGAGGCTTCCTTTTTTTCTTTAAATTTAATTTTTGCTTTTGCTAAAGCGAACGGATCTAAATCATTTAAAGAAGCCTTATCAATAGTTTTTGCCGACCAGTCTTCTTCCGAATTGTAAATAGATTTTGTGTATTCAGGATAATTCCTTAAGTCAGTCAAGCTGCTATCAAAGCGAATGTATGGAATTTTCTTAAAATGAGTAGGCTCACCCTTTGCAGCAGGTATCTTGAAAATTTCTAAATAAAATCTATCGTATCGGCAAATAAAATGTTGAAAGCGAATAGAGGGATGTAAAAATCTTCTGACCCACAATTCCAATTCCTCGTTTCCTTCTTTGGCATTTTTGAACTTATAGGAAGTGCCCACTACCTGATGAGCTTCGTCATTGATACCAAAAATCAAATACCCAAAAGCCTGATTTGAAATGCAAGCAGCATTAGAGATTGCAGAAATATATTGCCCAAGTTTTTCATTGGTTGTGGCAGTTCCTGTTTTAAACTCTACCCATTCGTTTTCTTTGGGCAAAACTCTTATTTCATTAATTAAATCAATTAATTCCTGATTATCCATATTAAACAATATTCCATTTAATCGTAAATAACTCTTGTTCAGTTGTTTGTTGCTTCAACCTTTTTTCAATTTCATCGAGCAAGTTATCTTTTTTCTGCTCAATATCATCTTCATTCTGATATTGATTGAACCGCTTCTCTGCTAATTTTTTCTCAAGGTCTTTAATGGTGCGTTGCTCCTTAATTTTCTGTTCAAGGTTCAATAGTTTTCTTGCTTCTGTTTTGCGGCTTTTAATCTCTTTATCTAATTCTTTTATTTCAAACTTGATGCTGTTTCTGACATCTTCACTCCACTTTTCTAATTTGTCCACCTCTTCATTAAAAAAAGTATGATTGCGGCTTTGGTTTTCTTCAAAGATGCCAATTTGCTGGGCATGATAATTTTCTTTAAATTGATTCAGTACTTCCTTAGGAACGTCATTACTGTAAGAAACAACATTAGCATCAAGAGAAAACAGTCGTTGGCATTGCTCTGGCTGCAAAGTGTTGCCATTATCATCAAAAGCAGCAAATAAAATATGGTCTTCCATTTCAAAACTGGAAATAGTTATTTGCTTTGCCTGTAACCAACCTTGTTTGCCTTTGAGATTTTCCAGTATTGATATTTTCTTTTCACTGTTAGAATAATCGAAAATAAGCTCCTGCAATGGTATTTCCTGAGCCTTACATTGGTTAATTACCTTTTGTGCTAATGGATGTCCTACACGATACAAGTTTTCATTTGCATGCAATTCTTCTGTATCATGTTTTTCACCAATATTTTTCTTGCCTACCTTGTAAGGACCTTTATGTATGGGTTCACCTGCAAATGGATTTTTATTAAGGTAAAAGCTAAACTCGGAAGCATGGAAAGTGGCAAAGGGTTGTAAATAGTATTTGGTGAGCTGCCACAACCAATTTTCAAACTTATTGAGATAGTCGCTGCTTTGCTGTAAATTAATTTTTAGCTTTTCATGTACTTCTTCATCAAAATTTTCTAAGAGTTTTTTCCTTGAGAGGTCTATTCCTTGCTCAATTTCCGGTTCCATTTCTTTTTGCAGAAAATCAAAAGCCAATTGTATCTCCTCAGTAGTTCTGCATGTCTGATATATTTTTACAATGCGTTTTTCAAAATCAACGCCACTTTCTATTGCTCCCAGCACTTCATCACTTGCACCAAACACACCACTGAACAATTGAAATTTTTCATCTAATAATTGATACACCCTTTGATCTGCTGCATTGGTGTTGTTTAGAAAATTAACGACAACTACGTCAAATTTTTGTCCGTAACGGTGGCATCTGCCAATACGTTGCTCAATGCGTTGCGGGTTCCAAGGCAAGTCATAATTAACCACCAAAGAACAAAACTGTAAATTGATGCCCTCTGCGGCCGCTTCGGTTGCAATCATTATTGTTGCTGTATCACGGAAATAGTCAACCAATGCCGCTCTTTTATCAGCTGTTTTTGAACCGGTTATTCTGTCTGTCCCTGCATGTTTTTTAAGCCATTCCTGATAAATTTGATTGCTCTTTGGGTCATTGTTACTGCCATTGAATAAAACAATTTCATTTTTGTACCCCCTGGCTTCTAAAATATTTTTGAGGTAATTCTGCGTTCTTACACTTTCAGTGAAAATAATGGCTTTGCGGTTGGCTTTTAACTCAATTAGTTTTTGAAAGGCTTTTTCTAAAGCCGTGAACAGCACTTCTCCTTTTGAATTTACAGTTATTGATTTTGCTAATTTTTTAAACTCATTCAGGGCTTCAATTTCCTTTCTGATTTCAGCAATTTCAGCTTCTGTATATATTCGGTCTGCTTTGCTTGTTTCTTCATCATCTTCATCATCATCTATCCATTCTTCTTTCAATTCATCAAAAGTTTCATAATTATCAGTAAAAACTTCATCTACATTTTGAGCAGTTGTTTCTTGTTTTGTTATTGTGGTTTCCAGTTTATCAGCCAAGCCCTGCAAGGTGCCAGAAATAGCATAAGTAGATGAAGCCAACAACTTACGAAGAATTAAAGTCATAAGTGTTCTTTGACTTGGTGGAAGCGCATATAAGTTAGGTCTCTGAAGATAATCTGAAACTAAATCATACAGTTGTTGTTCATCTTTACGGGGTGCAAACTCTTGCACAATACAAGTTCTGTAAGTATAGTTGATGAATTCTAAAACCTGTCTTCTGAGCGTTCTTTTGC
>CAZVOS010000398.1:0-3978 GCA_964628845.1 uncultured Bacteroidales bacterium
AACCACCATTAATATAACACCATAACCAATGCCATTGCCAACACCATCAATGAAAGAAGGAAATGGCTTGTTGGCTAAAGCAAAGGCCTCAAGTCGTCCCATGATGATACAGTTGGTGATGATGAGACCAACAAAAACAGATAATTGTTTACTTACATCATAAACAAATGCTTTCAGTACTTGGTCAACAATAATTACCATCATAGCAACAACTACTAATTGAACAATGATACGAATACGGGGTGGAATGCCATTACGTAGTAATGATATAATCAGATTGGAAAATGCCAGTACGATGATTACAGATAAAGACATCACTAAGGCGGGCTTTAATTTTACCGTTACTGCAAGTGCAGAACAGATACCTAAAACTTTAACAGTTATGGGGTTATCACTGCCAATGGGGCCAAGTAATAATTTTCGGTTAGCTGTCGAAAATAGAGAATTTTTACTCATTATTATTTGCGGTTTTAATATTCATAAAATATTTTACATAAAATTGTATGTTTTCTTTAAGCATGTCATTAACACCATTACTTGTGATTGTACCACCAGAAATAGCGTCAACAGCATGTATGTCATTAGCAGGAGCGCCGCCTTTCATAATATGTATAGATACAAACTGCCCTGCTTCATCAAAAATCTTTTTTGAAATAAATTGTTCTTGAAATTCTATATTAGCAATTTCTGCCCCTAAGCCAGGTGTTTCACTCTTATGGTCAAATACAGAACCATAAACAGTGTTCATGTCAATTCCGAGAGAAATATAACCCCAAATTGCCCCCCAAAGACCACGACCCCACAAAGGAATAATGTAATAACTCTCTGAATTGATATTTGCTATGTATAGGGGCATCTCTCTTTGATTAATATCTTTTTTAAGCTCGGCTTTAAGTGAAATATCAAAAGCATTACCTTCTTTATAAGAACCATCTGACTTAATTAAATACTCCTTTGTGATGTATCGTTTGTACAAATCAGAAGCATTCTTTTTATCACTTTTTATATGAACAGACGATAAAATATTCTGTATTTTTTCAGTTTTAACATTGGCTTCCTGATACGGCTTTAAAAACATCGCAACAAATGATAAGGTTACGGCTACAATAACTACCATTATGGTTGAATAAATAAATATATACCTGTTACTATACATCTTATATTTTAGTTTTTATAATTAATTCACTTTTAATTAGTCACGCAAAGTCGCAAAGCACGCTAAGTCCAATTCCTAACTCCTAACTTCCTTCTTACCTTTTAATTCTCCTCAACCTCCTCTTTATATTAGCTCCCACTACATAATAATCAATGAGCGGGGCAAATGTATTCATCAATAATATCGATAACATCATGCCCTCTGGGTAAGCAGGATTAAGAACCCTTATTAAGACTGCAAAAATACCTATTAAAAAACCATAGATTATTTTTCCAGTATTTGTTTGTGATGCTGTTACAGGGTCTGTTGCCATAAATACGGCGCCAAAAGCAAAACCACCAATGATAAGGTGATAATGTGCCGGCAGTTCCATGTATGTATTGACACCCCATAAGTTAAATAAAAGAGCCATGAGGTAACCGCCTGCAAAAACAGATAACATAATTCTTATACTACCTATACCTGAAATAACAAGAAGAACAGCACCCAGAAGGATAGCTATTGTAGATGTTTCTCCTATTGAACCTGGAATAAATCCCAAAAACAGATGCATGGCATCAGGCATTTTATCTATATTTCCGGCAGCAGCTTCTGCTAGGGGTGTAGCGCCTGAAAAGGCGTCTGCTTTATCCGAAATCCATACCACATCACCCGACATGTGTGCAGGGTATGCAAAGAACAAAAATGCTCTTGCAATAAGTGCGGGATTAAATATATTCATACCTGTTCCACCAAAAACTTCTTTGCCAATAACCACAGCAAATGCAGTAGCCAGTGCCAGCATCCACAATGGAATATCGGGTGGTACTATGAGAGGAATGAGCATACCGCTTACCAGAAATCCTTCATTCACTTTATGTCCCTTAATCTGTGCAAAAGCAAATTCAATACCCAAGCCCACAACATAAGAAACGACAATTAATGGGAGAACTTTAATGAGCCCATATAATAGTTTTGGAAAAAACATATCTAATAGAGAACTGAAGGCATGTCCATGCGACAGATAATGCTGATGTCCAACGTTCCAGATACCAAAAATTAGTGCAGGCATTAATGCAATGATAACCATGCTCATAGTTCTTTTTAAATCAATGGCATCGCGTATATGAGCACCCTTATGGGTGGTATGAGCTGGTACAAAAAGAAATGTGGAAAATGCTTCAAAGGTTGATTCAAAGAACCATAACTTACCACCTTTCCGGAAATTTGGCTCTACTTTGTCGTGTAATTTTTTAATAAACTTCATTTAATCAATAATTTAATAATTATTCCATTTCTTTTCTTATAAGGTCGAGACCTTTGCGTATGATATCCTGTACTTCTATTTTTGATGTACATACAAATTCGCATAAAGCAAAATCTTCCTCCGATACTTCGTATATACCTAATTGCTCCATTTTGTCAATATCATTGGTCATAATTGCTTTGATAAGATGAACAGGGTATATATCCATAGGAAGTACTTTCTCATACTGTCCGCTCATCACATAAGCCCTTTCTTCACCATGGTAATTGGTGTCGGGGCGGAATTTTTTCTTTGGGAACAAAAAAGCAGGAAATGTTCTGGAAACACTTAACTTTTTGAAACCAGGCATGAGCCAGCCCAGAAACTCAAAGTAGTCACCTTCGGGGATAACACTCAACTGTGTGTCGTAAAAGCACAGATGCCCATCAGCTTCAATTTTTTTACCGCTAAGCACATTGCCACTGATAATGCGTTTTTTTATGTCGGTGGTATTGTTTTCGAGCATGTTTTTTACACAGCAACCAATATGGGCCTTGTAATACTTGGGAAGCTTTACCTCTGAGCCAGTTAAGGCAACTATTCGTGTGGCATCATAAATACCTTTCTGAAAAAACCGCCCAATAGTAAGCACATCCTGTGGTGTCAGGTACCAAATAATATCTCCTTTGTTAATGGGGTCAATGTGATGTATTTGTATGCCCACATTACCAGTCGGGTGTGGCCCCCGAAACTTGTTTATTTGAACACCTTTCGAATTAAGAAATACTTTTGAAATTGTATCTTCTTGCTGTATATTTAAATGTGTTCTACCGTCTGTCAGTTTGCATATAGCATCAAGTCCTGTTTGAAAAATATCTCCTTTACCATGTACTACAAAGTCCTGGTCGGGAGCTAAAGGTGCAGTATCGAATGCCGAAATAAAAATGGCTTTGGGGATTTGGGTTGGATTTGCTATTATATCATAGGGACGTTGTCTGATAGAAGCCCATAAGCCAGATTTTAATAATAATTGTTTTATCTCATCTCTGCTGAGTCCTTTTGGCTCATTGATACCGAATTCAATGTAATTTATCTCTTTATCAGATTCAATGATAATGGCTGTAATAGAGCGTTTTTCACCTCTTTCAATTTTAATTATTTTGCCACTTACAGGTGATGTGATTATAATGTCAGGCCTCATCTTATCATAAAACAAAGGCGTGCCTGCTTTTACAGTATCTCCCTCTTGTTGAAGTAATTTTGGAATTGGCGACATCCCTTTAAAATCTGTTGGCTTAACAGCACATGTGCATGACGAAAAAATATTGGCTATGGCCTTTTCCGCTTCACCAGCTATATTTAAGTTTAAACCCTTTTTTATGGTGATTGTTTTAGACATTGTGTTTGTATATTACTTGAATTTGGAAACAAATATATGTATAATTTTAAATTCAAAATTTTTTTTTATTTAAATCATTCAATTAAATCATTCTTTAAATAATTTCAGTAGTGTCTACTAAAAATTTAAGCTAAGTTGAACACCTCCGTTTTCACATATTTCAGATACAACATCGAACTGTTTTTCGAACAGTTCTCT
>CAZVOS010000399.1:0-3968 GCA_964628845.1 uncultured Bacteroidales bacterium
TTATGCAATAAGGATGCTTCGTTGCTTAATGCAGCAAAATATTTGCCTAATTTAGAGAAGTCATAGTCATTGTTTGCTTCTTTAAATTCTACAATTTCATTTTCTGCTTGTAAAGATTGCAGTTGCTGTAGTTTATTAATTAATTCCTTTTCGGTCATTTTACTTCAAATAGTTTACAATATCTTTAAAAAGTTATTTGGTTCAAAGTTAATATTTTGCTTGGAATGATAGAAATAATATTAAACCTAAAATTGAAAATAGCTGTTTTTTTTAAAAAAATAGTCAGCTTGGAGCCAGTTTAATTCCCAGTTCTTTGAAATTGACAATTGTATACTTGGGCTGCAGCTCGAGCTGTAACTCTGGCTGTTGCAAATTTTAAAATGTTAAGTCAGGTGCTAAGACAGGTGTTAAGTCAGGTGCTAAGTCAGGTGTTATGTAAACATTCTTTTTTTGAATGAGATAATAAAGCACTATTTTTTTCTAAAGAATAGTCCAGCCAAAAAAAATGCAATAAATGCCAGTGCAACATATGGGATATTCTCAATAAACAGCCCCCAGTTATCCGGCTTAATAATTTTGATTTTTTCTACCGGAATTGTAACTGGGTAGTATATAGTGTCTGCCGGTACATGAATAAAGACTTTTATAATGCTGTCGTTTATTACTGTATAAGTTAGTTTAACACTGTCCTGAGAGTATAAATTAATGAGGGTGTCTTTGTATGTGTAATTAATAATAAATGAGTCATTGATGGCTGGTACTGGTACAGCATTAATAAGGTTTATCGTGTCTGAAATGGAAAGTTCAGGGTGATTTTTAAGTAGATTGGCAAGGCGTTTCTGGGGACTGCAGCCGGAGAAAAGGAGAGTGTTGAAAATTATAAGAAATATAAACACTGTCAGGTGCCAGGCACTCTGACAGGTTTTAGAAGTCATTACTGTTTGCGGTTGGGGCAATCTGAGTTTACACATTTTAGTTTTTTTAGGTTATCAACTTCAGTACGGAGTTCTTTTAATTCAGAGAGGCAGTTTGCGATTCTTCTTTCGTAATCGCTGCGCAGATCTTCGGATAGCTTGTTGTAGATTTCTATGATTTTTTCGGTGGCTTCAAAGTCTGATATTTTGGATTCTGAATTGCTTTTTTTAGCTTCGGCTTCTGCTTTTCGTTTATTTGCTTTCAGGGTAGTAAAAAGCATAACAAGCGTTGCTACATTTGAAGCTGAGAGTAAGCCAATGAGTATTTCTAACATAATATTATCCTTTATAGTTTTTGAGAATCCATTCTTCGAGTTTTCTTTGATTCGTCAATGAGAGGTCGGTATAAAAAGCATTCATTACAGAAAATGAACCATGGTACCGGTAACAGTTGTTGAACTTTTCTTTCATGTGTTTTCCGATGGCGTCTGTTCCCCAGATTTTTTCAATGAAATCATGGGGGTAGTTGAAGCCAAAATAAACAAAAAGATGCATGGGGCTGTGTTTGGTTTTGGCTTTAGCTTTTACAGGTGTTTTTGCTTTAGATGTTTTCAGTTTCATAATGAAAAGTTTTTAAAAATTTGCCCTGGCATTAAATGTCAGGACAAATTTTTAGTGAATATTAGGCTGAATGTGAAAGCGCAACAGTTTCAATAACAGGGTCGGTTCCTGCAATTACAACTATTTCACCATCGGTGTATGTATCGGCAACTATGGTGATGGTTGTTTCAGTTAATGGCAATACTGTTGCACAACTTCCGGTTGGGCCAGTCAAACCTATTTCTAAAGCTCCTATTTTTATTGAAGCTCCAATAATTGGGTTGGCTGGTTCGTCGGTGTCGTTCACCTGAATTGTGAATGTTCTTACTTTAAAACATACTTTCTCAAGGGTAAAATCTATTATCCCTGCAGCAATTGTTTCAGTGACAAATAGGTGTCCGGGTATAGATATTTTTAACTGGAATTCTACCTGAGGCACATAAACTATGAGTACACCGTTTGAATCTGTAGAGCCTACTCCTGCACCGTTTATTTTAATCGCACAGCCTTCAAGTAAAACATCATCTTCGTCTTTAACAGTTAATATGAGCTCTCTTGTCGGGTACATGGTAATTGTTTCAATCACTTCAAATGGGCTGGCTGCAAATGTTTGTTCATTTGTTACATAATCTATTTGTCTGAAAGATAAAACTGTGTCAGTAAGTTTTGGAATGATGAAGTTGAAAATTCCACCAGCTCCTGAACTACCTAACAAAATATCATTTCTCCATACTTCAATATTTACTATGGGTACAGGGATTTCCTGAGTATCCATGAAAGTTAAAGTCATATATCTTAAGCTGACCATTTGGGCTTCATAAGAAATATCTATGACACCGGCATCAATAACATCAGGGTCGAAGGAAAAACCTGTTTTTACTAATGATAAAGTGAAAACGTCCTGTTCAACATCAATAACCAAGTTACCCATGGGGTTTGTATAACCAGCTTGGATGCCATCAATTAATACTTCTACAAGGTTTAGGTTATTGGCAGAATCATCCTTAACATTCAAAGTTAATTGCCTGTGCGGAGCTTGAGCAATTAAAATCATTTCTTCATCAACGGTAGAGCTTCCGGCAGCAACTATCAATTCCTGAGTAATAAAGTCATTAAAAGAAATTTGCAAAGTTGTTTCCGTTTGAGGCAACATTGAATGTAAGTAACCATCTAATCCAGTTGAGCCAATTGGAAAAGCGCCCATCATTACTAAGGCGTTGGCGATTGGATTAGGAATAATATTAGAGTCTTGTACAAGTAAATTGAATGCACGAATAGCCGTAATTTTCTGTATTTCTACAATGTCAACTATACCTGCTACTATATCAGCTCCTACGTAATAATAACCATCTTTTATGATATCTAAATGTACCTCATTGCGTGAAATATGAATTACCAATATTCCTTCTGAGTTTGTAAGCCCAACAGTGATATCATCAATTTTGACTGTGGCATTTTCAACAGGTGCATCATCCTGATCTGTCACTGTTAAAGTTAATTGCCTTAAAACTGTCATGGATTTTTCCAGAGCAAAAGTGATTTCACCGGCTGGTATTTCTTCAGTTTCAAATAAATAACCAAGCTTTATAATATCAAGGTTAAAAGCAGACTCTGGAGCTTCATTAAAGATTTGGCCGAATTCATTTGTGCTTCCAATATTGGTTGAATTTATTCTGATTTCTGCACCAGATAAAATATTAGCTTCAGTATCTCTAACTGTCAATGTTAATGTACGATGAGCAATAACCAAGCTTTTTGCAAGCATCAGAGGATTATCACCTGCAGGAATATTTTCAGGATTGTACTCGAGGTTGTTTCTTTTCTCCATTGACAGCGTGAATTGAAGTCTTGTAACAGCAATTGCCAATACTCCGGAAACATTGGTTTGTCCAATTAAAATATCATCAGCGTAAATATTTAAAAAGGGTACACCCATCATCATATTGTCTATAACAGATAATGACATACTTCTGGAATACTGAAGTTGAAAAGAAATATTATAAGAAATGTTATCCGCATTAATATGTAAATTATGATCTACATAGTTTGCTTTAGATACAATGACATCGTGAGAGAGTTGATCCAGAGCAATACCAAAATGACCGAACAAATTTGACTGACCTCTTAAAGTTCCATTGATGTAAACATTGGCCATTGAAACAGGTAAAGCCATATTATCAGTTATATTCAGATTGAGGGCTCTCATTGGGATAATATAAGTCAAGTAAACCGGGTTAATCCAATTTGCAGTTCCGGCAGAGATGGTGTTTTCGCTTAACAAGAAACCATCTTTAATAATATTCAGGCTGAATTCTGATATAGGAGCCATAGAATTTAAAACACCGTTTATATTGGTATGACCAACTGAAATATCATTTATAAAGACTTCTGCATTTTCGACCAGGAAGCCACAGCCATCACCAACAGTTACTTCTAAGTCTCTTGTCTGGTCAT
>CAZVOS010000400.1:0-3957 GCA_964628845.1 uncultured Bacteroidales bacterium
AGCACATACCCTGGCGCGTATAGAGACCCGGGGCTCATCTTTTTTATCGCCTTTGGCATAGCCAAAATAGGGCATAACTAATGTTATTGAATTGGCACTAGCTCGTTTAAAAGCATCTATCCAGAAAATTATTTCTACAAATTCATTGTTGGGGTTTAAACCAATAGGTTGTACCAGGTACACATCTTTATCTCTGACTGGTTCATTGATTCTAACAAAAGTATTTCCATCTGAGAAAATGATAACATCTGATTGCCCTGGCTCTACTTGTAAATATTTTGAAATACGTTCTGCAAATACTTTTCCAGTACTGCCCGAAAAAATTTTAAGTTCTGTTATGGGTTTCATGATTTTTTTAATAAAATTAATAAATTAGTTTATTTTATATCCTTTTTGACGAATATTTTATAAAAACGAATGGCTTTTTTAAAATCTTCTTTTGCATTTGCTTCATAGCCCATATACAAATTGGCTAATCCTCTCGCTCTATATGCCAAAGCCATTATTGGATTTAACTCAATAGCCATATTTAAATCTTCTATTGCTGAAATAAAATTGTGCATCTTTATCTTTGAAAGACCTTTGTAATAATATGCATTGGGGTCTTTCGGTATGGCATGTATTGCTTCATCAAAATCTTTAATAGCTTCATCAAAATCGTTGTTATAATATTTTGCTAAAGCCCTGAAGTAATGCGTATCATAAAGAGAAGCATGGTATTCAATTTCATTATATTGTAATTTAACTGTATAAGATATTTCCGTTAATTCGGGTCTTATTCTAGCCGGTGAAAAAAAATTGTTATCATTATTTGCAATATCTAATGCCGTATCAAAATCCAAAATAGCATTAGAATAGTTTTTAATGAAAAAACTTGCCAATCCTCTTTTAATATGAGCAAATTCTTTGTTTGTAAAAGTATCTAATTTGATAAATATTGTATAATCCTTTATGGCAGCCCTATATTGCTTCAAGCTATATTTGGCTTCGGCTCTTGCAATTAAACAATTTTCGCTGCAGTTGTCATCGATTTTTAAAGATTTATTAAAATCATATATAGCTGACCTGAATTTTTTTAATTTAAGTTTGAGCAAACCCCTTTCAAAATATAATTTATAGTTTTGGGGCTCGATTTTTACAGATTCATTTAGCCAGTTTAAAGCTTCAATGTCCTCCTTATATTTTTCTTCATAATATTTACGCATAGAAGGTTTTATAATATGAGGGTCAATAGCAATTGCGGTATCAATATCTTCCAATGCCCCTTTCATATCAGCCAACTTCCACCTTAAGTGCGCTCTCCATAGATAAGCTTCTGCGTAATTAGTTTTTAGCGAAATAGCTTTATTAATGTATCTTAAGCCATCAATGTATAAACCTTGGATATACCTTTGTCGTACAATATAATAATAGGATATTGCATTTTTGGGGTTTATCTCTATTGCTTTTAATAAGTCCTTGATTGAGTTTCCATTATAGTGCTTGTGCAAATTTCTCATCAGATATGCTAATTCAAAATCTGGATTTAATCTTATTGCATTGTCAAAATCATCAAAGTTGTCAAAAATAAACCTGGCTTTAAGATTTGACCATATGCCTCTTAATAGTAATAATAATGAATTATTGGGGAATTTACTCAATTCGTTATTAAAAAAATCAATACATTGTTTGCAGTTTTCGGTAAGACAAAAATTTTCTATGTAATTTTCAAAATCAATTATAAGTCTGTTGTGAAAAATTTCAGCAGCTTTCATATAAGCTTTTATAACACCGTTAAAATCGCTCAACATATATTTGACATTTCCAAGTCCATAATAAGCCATAATATAATTAGGCATTTTTTTAATTATTTTTTTGAATGCTGTGCTTGCTTTTTTATAATCTGCTGAATAAAACCATGCAAGACCAGTCATATACTGGGCATGTGTAAAATCAGGCAATATTTTTAATGTTCTTTTAAAATCGTTTATGGCTGCCTTATAATCTTTTACATAGAAATAAGCAAGACCTCTGTAGTAATATTTTTTAGAATCTTGGTCATTAGATTTAATTTTACAATAAGTATTTAATAGTTCAAGTGCTGAATTAAACTCATTCAGATGCAAATAAGCTAAACCACAGTATTTATATATTCGGATGTTTTTTGTGTGTGTGGCAATGGCAAGATTAAAATAATTTATCGCTTCTCTGTATTTTTCTTTTTTATAAGATATAAAACCCCTATGACAATAAGAATAAGGATATCCTGAATTAATATTATGAATTTTGTAAAATTTTTTGTAAACACCATTATATTCAGGAAAAATGGTTTTACCAACATCAAACATACTTTCAATATAATTTTCAAACCATTCATAGTCATTCGCAATGATTTCTTCAATGTTTAAAATGGCATTTCTGTCATGCATGTTTTCTGATAATACTTTTTTTAAAAGGACTATTGAGTTTTTGTTTTTCATATAAAATATTTTTTTAAAATGGTTTAAATTTTATGTATATCTGATATTCATAATATTCATCAAATATTAGCATGTACAGTAATTGTAACAATTTTATAATTTTTATATTCTTTAACATCATACAAAATTTTGTAAAACGTTTTGTGTCAATATTATATGATTTCAACATTAATTATTTTTTAATTTTTTTATATATCACATACATATTTTTTTATAGTCTTTTAAAGTTACAAAATTTTTATCAGATATATATAATTTAACAATTTCTTTTGAAAGAGATGTAGGGTATGTCCACAAACCATCTGTACCTAAAGCCACTTTAAGATTTTTAAATTTCATCCAATAATGTACCGCAGCATTCTTGTATTCTTCAATACTGTTTGAACGTATAAAAACCAGTGGACAAGTTTCGATACATATTCCCTTTTCTATTATTTTATACAACAATATTTCGCGTAATTTATTCGTATATGCCGTGTCTTTTACTTTAGGTGTAAGAGCCAATGCATGCGCTATTCTGTCGAAATTAATAAGGTTGATACATTTGTCTAAAACATCTAATGAGAGATAAATTTCATCGTTTGTTTCACCAATAAAACCCGAATGAAAGTGTGCTATTATTTTGAATCTCCATTTTTTTACCTTTTCCAAAATCGCTTTGGTGTGAGCTTCTTCAAAATTAAAATACCTATTCATTTTTGTATGATTTAATTAAACTATTGTCTTTACATAATATGTTAATACTAAAAAAATATATAAAATAACATAATGGGTTCATTTTTTTTACTTTTTATTATTTCAACCTCATCTTTACTTTTGTTTGCCGTTTATATTTTTTGAGGAGATGTTTTAATAACTTATAACTACTCCGTTCAACCCCTCTTAAATGTTTTGTTACCTTGTTTTATCTTAGAAATTTCTTAAGGTTCTATCCCTGAATTTATTTAGAAAATTTTGATTAAGTCTGAGGGGGGATAAAAAATAGTATTCCTGTGAACGCATTGAATCTGAACTTCGGGATGTCTTTGTGTTTTTTTTAATTGCAAATGTTATAAAAACATATTTTATGCTATTCATATTGTAAATGTTTTTAAATTATTAATTAAAAAAATTTAATGCTATGAAAAATTCAAAAAACTTAATCACGAAATTAATATTGTTTGTTATTGCGACAATATTTCTTAAGTCATGCAATAACAACAGTACTGATTATTATTCGGAATCAGTCGGTTCAAATACCGCTGCGGTATTGTCAGTAAGCCCATCGGAAACAATTAATATCGGGTTGAAAGATTCTGTAAAAGTTCTTAAGATTATGAATTTGGGGGGGAAGACACTTCAATGGGAAGTTATATCATCTGCCAATTGGTTAAGTTATAATCCCCAAAATGGGACTGATAGTGGAAGTATTACAGTAAAGTTAGATAAGAATTTATTTGTTAATGATGAAATAGGAAGCTATTTAACAATTACTTCGAATGGAGGAGAAGAGACGGTT
>CAZVOS010000401.1:0-3943 GCA_964628845.1 uncultured Bacteroidales bacterium
TATTAATCTTACTAAATCATATTTTCATAATACAATATTCTATATTTATATAATTGCATTAATAAATTTTTTACTTTATCAAAAGATATACTAACTTTAGATATACACATAAACACAAAAAAATATGATAAAATTTATTTCATTACAGAAAAAATATTATTTTTGTGATAAGTAAAATAATTAATAATTAAAAAAAAAGGAGGTAATAAATGATAGGAATCGTGGGATATGGGACACAAATTCCGCGTTATAGAATAACAGTTGAGGAGATAGCTAAGGTATGGGGTGCAGATGCCCCTTCGTATAAGAAAGGATTGAATCTGAATGAAAAATCCGTACCATCTCCTGATGAAGACACTGCGACTCTGGCTGTAAATGCAGCACGCAATGCTTTAATCAGAGCTAATGTTAATCCTATAGAACTGGGTGCTATATACGTAGGAAGTGAATCTCATCCGTATGCAGTTAAACCAACAGGTACAATTGTTTCAGAAGCTTTGGGATGCAGCCCTCATGTACACACTGCTGACTTGGAATTTGCTTGTAAGGCAGGTACAGAAGGGATGTTTATTGCAATGCATCTCGTTAAATCAGGGGTAGTTAATTATGCACTTGGCATAGGAGCTGATACATCACAGGGTGCACCCGGCGATGCACTAGAATATTCAGCAGCCGCAGGTGCAGCAGCTTTTGTAATGGGTAAAGACAATCTCGTTGCAGAACTATTGGATACCCATTGCTTTATGACAGACACACCCGACTTTTGGCGTCGCGAACATGCTCATTATCCAGAACATGGTGGCCGCTTTACAGGTGAACCAGCTTATATGAAACATGTTTCGGGTGCTGTTAAAGCCATTTTAGACAAAACAGGCATGAAACCCGAAGACTTCGACTATATGGTCTTCCATCAACCCAATGGTAAATTTCCTGTTCAAATGGCTTTGAAATTAGGGTTCAAAGAACCACAGTTCAAACACGGCCTACTTACTCCAACACTAGGGAATACCTACTCCGGCTCTTCTCCTCTAGGACTGGCTGCCACTTTAGATATAGCACAAGCCAACCAAAGCATACTCGTCATTTCTTATGGCTCAGGTGCTGGCAGCGATGCTTTCATCTTCCGTACTACAAACAGATTACTCGAAGTACAAAATCTCGTTCCTAAAACCAGAACACAATTAAATGAACAGAAAATGTACATAGAGTATGGTGCATATGCCAAATTTAGGCATAAAATTCTTAAACCAGAATAGGAGGAAATAATTATGAGAGATGTTGCAATTATTGGTATTGGAATGACCAAATTTGGCGAACTTTGGGAAAAGTCGCTCAGAGACATTGCTGTAGAAGCAGCTTTGAAAGCCCTTAAAGATGCCGGCACCAACCGTATTGATTCGATAACTATAGGTTGTATGTCAAGTGGTTTGTTCAACGGACAAGAACACTTAGCCAGCATGATTTCTGATTATCTTGGGAACAAACACACACCCGCTACTCGTGTGGAATCTGCCTGTGCTTCAGGAGGATTGGCCGTACGTAATGCTTTTTTGGAAGTAGCTTCAGGTATGGCTGACTATGCTTTGGCTATTGGCGTAGAAAAAATGAACGATGTGAGTGGAGATAAAGCCACCGAAGCCCTTGCTACTGCTGCCGATGGCGACTATGAGGCCTTCCATGGTATCAATTTTCCAGGCCTTTATGCTTTAATGGCTAAAGCACACATGCATAAATACGGTACAACCAGAGACCAGTTATCTCAGGTAGCCGTAAAAAACCACCACAATGGGTCTTTAAATCCACATGCTCAGTTTCCTATGGAAATAACTAAAGCAACTGTTACTGGCTCTGCCCGCGTTGCTGACCCATTACAACTCTTCGATTGCTCACCAGTAACTGATGGCGGCGCCGCTGTACTGCTCACAACAGTAGAAGAAGCCAAAAGAATTGGCAAACAGCCACTTGTAGTAATTACAGGTATTGGCGTAGCAACAGATACCATTCAACTCTGCCAGCGTAAAGACTTACTTACTCTTGAAGCTGTGAAATTAGCAGGTGAACGTGCCTTAAAAATGGCAGGTAAAACCATACGCGATATTGATTTTGCTGAAGTTCACGACTGTTTTACTATTGCAGAAATAATGGTTATGGAAGCCCTTGGCATTGTTGAACCAGGACAAGGAGGCCCTGCTACCGAAAGCGGCTTAACAGCCCTCGATGGCAAATTCCCAATCAATCCTTCTGGTGGTTTAAAATCCAAAGGACATCCTGTCGGTGCTACCGGTGTCGCTCAAATATGCGAAGCCGTTACCCAGTTGCGTGGTGAAGCCGGCAAAAGACAAATAAATAATGCCAAAACAGCCCTCACACAAAATATGGGCGGCTCTGGCGGTAGTTGTGTAATTCATATATTGGAGGTAAAATAATTATGGAAGTAGCTAGACATTGGCGCGAAGCGCCCGAAAGATACAGATTAGAAGCTGGCAAATGTGCTAAATGTGGAAAAATCCTTTTCCCATCCCGTCTCATTTGCCCTCAATGTGGTTCTGAAGAATTCACAAAAATTAATCTGTCTGGTAAAGGTACTATTGTTACCTATACCATCATCCGCACTGCTCCCCCGGGATTTGGCGACCTTGTCCCTTATGCCGTTGGTATCATAAAACTGGAAGAAAATGTAAGTATTCTGGCTCAGATTACCGACTGCGATCCCGATACTCTTAAAATCGGCGACAAAGTAATTTCCAAATTTCGAAGAATGAACGAAGATGGAAAAACTGGAATGATTTATTATTCCTATAAATTTGTTCCCGATGTCGGTGTATAATATTTTTTTATTTTCCGTTTAACTTTAATTATGCAGGGGTGTTTTGTGCCTATGACAAAACATCCCTCTTTATTTCTATTCAACATAATTTACTTATTGTTAAATTTTAAAATCAATTTAAAATGATACTTACTAATGAACATCTTTTAATAAGAGAAAGTGTTAGAGATTTTGCCGAACGCGAAATCAAACCTCTTGCCAAGGAACTTGACGATAAACAAGAATTCTCTGTGACTCTTACTAAAAAAATGGGAGAAATTGGTTTATTTGGAATGATAGTATCGCAGGAATATGGTGGTCAAGGACTTGATTACCTTTCTTATATCATCGCCATCGAAGAACTCGCCAGAATTGATAGCTCACAAGCAGCTACTGTTGCAGCAGGCAATTCTCTTGGCATGAACCCCATTTATTACTATGGCTCCGAAGAACACAAACGCAAATACCTTCCCAAACTATGCACAGGGGAAACCCTTTTCGGTTTTGGGCTTACCGAACCACAAGCCGGCTCCGATTCCAGAGGCACTAAAACAACAGCCAAACTCGAAAACGGCGAATGGGTTATCAATGGCTCTAAAATATTTATCACTAACGCTTCTTCAGAAATCACACTGGGTTCTATAGTTCAGGTTATTACTGGAACCACAGAAAAAGGAGAAAAAATATATTCCGTTCTTATTGTCGAAAACGGAACACCTGGCTTTACTGCAAAAACAATGCACGATAAAATGATGTGGCGGGCTTCAAATACTTCAGAACTCTACTTCGACGATTGCAGAGTGCCCGAAGGAAACCTTCTGGGACAAATAGGCATCGGCTCTAAAATAATGCTGAGTACTCTCGATTGTGGACGACTTGCTATAGCAGCTATGGGACTCGGATTAGCTCAGGGAGCTTTCGAACTGGCACTGCAATACTCCAAAGAAAGGGTTCAGTTTGGTAAACCTATATGCAAACAACAAATCATCGGTTTTAAACTTGCCGACATGGCCATGAAAATTGAACTCGCCCGAAATCTCCTCTACAAGGCCTGCTGGCTTAGAGACAACAACAAACCATTTGCAATGGAAGCAGCTATGTCCAAGCTTTATTGCTCCGAAGTAGCCCAGGAAGTTG
>CAZVOS010000402.1:0-3928 GCA_964628845.1 uncultured Bacteroidales bacterium
AAAGACCGCTCCAATTTTGAATGAGAATCCAAAGAAAAAAAGCGGAAAGAAGAGTAATAAAATCTGAGTTTTTAAATATAAAAGGTATTGGGCCAAAAGCAACTGAATTACTTTTTAAAAAATTCAAATCGGTTAAAACCATAAGGAATGCTTCTTTTGATGAACTCTCAGAATGTGTAGGCAAAGCCAAAGCCCTGCTCTTGCAACGATATTTGGACAAATACAAAGAGTGATGATATAGGAGATAAATCTTAATTCCTTGACTGGGAAAACATCATTTTTTTGTGTAAATTATTAATCCGTAACTTTTCTACGTTTTAGGTAATTTCTTTACCTACTCACACCCCGACCCACCCTATAGGTGCATTGGATGAGACTGTTTCAAAAAAAACTTATTACGTGATTATTAGAAAAGTTACAGATTAATAGGTTTTTATATAATTAAAAAAAATGGCTCTGATTCCTATCTGCATACCATCTTAGTGGTCATATTACCAACTGTGGAGGTTTGTCCCTGCACATCTCTCAGTGCCTGGTCGCAGTATTCCACCCAATCGCCCTGCGACACCAACACGCCATCTTCGTAGGTCTGAATACGGCAATCTTTACAGTTGTCATCTTTTATACAGGCACTCAGGCAACTGAGCATAATAATTATTGAACAAAAAAATATTACGGTTAAAGCTTTCTTAAAGCATTTTGTTTTTGACACTGGGCAATTAAACATTTTACAGAGATTTGGTTTAACAAAATTAGAAAAAGGAATTATATTTTTCACATTTCTTTTTTCAAAACAATTTTTTGAAGAGAAATTTAAAGATGTAAACAACTTAACCTGTATTATTCATAAACTTTGTGAATCAGTTCGGCTTTGCTCACTGCATCGCTTTGTGTCAGTTCGGCAGGCCACTGCATCGCTTAGAGACTTTGTGGCAAACGTTATAAATTTTTAGTGTCTTTGGGTGTCGTAATGACTTAGTCAGGAGAAGAACCCCGTAGGTGGTAGCAAGGTAGTTTTTTTTGGCTTTCGTTTTTAACGTTTAAATGTGGCTTTGCCACGATAGAAAGTAACTATAAGACTTTCCATCGTCCGATAGGACATGGAAACGTCAAAAAAGAAAAATAATGAATTAAAACAATAAATCCAAACTTTTGACAGTTTTTAAACTTTTATTCCTCGAAAAATGCTTTAAAATCACCTTCCGTCAAATCCCTATAACCTCTTCTTTGCTTTACATAACCATTTTCAACAAAAAAAACAGAAGGCATGTGCCCGCCTGTAATCTGAAAAACTTCTTCGAAAGGAATAATAACATAGGGAAAATGTTTCGACTGGCTCTTTTCCCAGAAACCATCCATGTTTTTTTCATCCCCGAAAAAAATATAATAAATTTTTTCGTGAATATGCATTTTATCCGCTATGATGGATATTTTATGAGCCGCTAAAAGGCAGTATTTACAACCCATACTAAAAAAAGCAAGTAGTTTTTTACCCTCTGCTACAGCCAAAGTAGAATCCGACAATTGAATAAATTCCGAATTTAAAGGATGGCTGTTGGGATATAGTTTTCGGTATATGATATCAGGTGGCGAAACCACCGCTGGCAACGAAAAAGATATGAATAAAATTAAGGACACTGCCCATTTTGAAAAACGAAATGAAGTACTTCGTTTATTCCTAATGAATAGCACTATAAGTATTAAAACAAAATTTTTTAATAAGGATTCTCCTGGGTTAAAGTTTACGATATCCCCAAAACAATGGCAGTTTTCATTTGACGATACAACTAATTTAAATGCTAAAAACAGGGAGAAAAATAACAGCACATAAAGTGTGATTTTTGATACAATATTAAAGTAAAAATTAAATATCAATAACACGCCTAATGCCATCTCTGCCGAAATGATTATGCGGGCTGCAATACCCGATAAATCGAAGCCAATAAGGTGTTGACTAAAAATATACAATTCAAAATTATCAATGGATAACAGCTTGCTTATAGCCGAAAAAACAAAAACACCACCCAAAATAACACGAGCAATGTGATATAATATTGTTTTATTCATAGCTAAAAAAAAAGAAACTGTTTTTTATCGGCTTTGCTAAAAATATCTAAAATTATTAAATATAATTAGTTTGTCACTATAAAAAACAGTTTCACTTGTACATTATTTAAGCGTACAATTGGCGTTGGCATCTGCTATTTTATACGTTGTTTCTGCCTGGTCGCATGCATCTTCAGCATCAGCTTTTTTCGCATTTTCCAATGGAATGTTTATATCAGGTGTTCCCTGAGTAAATTTATATTCACAGGTATAATCCTTTTTACACGATGTAGAAGCACCAGCAATAAACAATACAATAGCACCTAAAATTAATTTTTTCATAATTAAATTTATTAGATTTATAATTTTTCAAAGATATAATTTTTTAGATATTATAAGATAAATATTTATTGTTTTTTATAAGTTTTTATTCAACAAATAATACATATTTATTACATTAAATTCTGCAAGGTTTATGATATTTATTTTATTTGAAATGTTTTTTTTCGTTCAATGATAATCAAATTAAAAAAAAATGCTTAGGTTTGTTATCGGTTTTCAGTTAAATATAAATTAATAATTTTTCATTCACTAACTTTAAATAATATCCGATGAAAAAATTACTCATTGTTGTATGCCTGCTTTTCGGTATAAGCCACTTATATAGCCAGAACTATTACAGTGTATCTGTAGTACAACCGCCCTCATTAGAAACCAATGCCGTGACCGATGTGTCCACCTGTTTTTATGATTCTATCCAGATTGGGGATCCCAATCTTGCCACAGGTGGTTTACCACCTTATGTTTATGCATGGTTTCCAACCTATGGTCTGAGCGACACAGCAATATCAAATCCTATGGCTCTTCCTGATGATACAACAACTTATACCATTACCGTCACAGACCAAAACAACTGTACCAGTTGGCTCCAAATTACTGTAAATATCGACCCTTGTGCAGGTATAATTAAGCTCAGCAATTCTTTCGAATTTAATGTTTATCCCAATCCAAATAACACTGGCTTATTCAACATCAGCATTGCCGGAAAAAAATTATATGCTGATTATGATTTGAGAGTCTATTCCATCTACGGGCAAGAACTGTATCAGCAAAAAATAACTGCCGATGATAAGCTTTGGAGTGGTTCTATTGACTTAAGCAATATAGCTGGAAAGGGCATGTATATTCTCGAAATAAGCAATAAGCATATAAAAAATTACCAGAAAATAATCATTCATTAATATTAAAATATTATACAAATGAAATATAAATTTTTATTCATATTGTTAATCTCCTTTTTAGCTTTTTCGTTTAAAGGTAAAGCACAGCAATTATGTCATGGCGACACTATTCATATTACTGTTACCGGCTATACCGGCAATTTACAATGGCAGGTTTCGGAAGATATGATTAATTGGTCTAATATTCCTGGAGCCATTTTCGACACCTTACATGTGATTGCCAAATCGAATAAGTATTACAGGGTAAGAGTGCTGTTAGGTACATGCATCCCCTTCTATTCCGACACCTTAAATATAATTGCCGTGGCTTGCCCTTGTCCTGGAACACCAACAGTTTCTGATAATTTTGGCAACACCTACCCTACTGTACGAATAGGCGTACAATGCTGGATGGCCAAAAACTTAAATGCAGGAACTGCCATGCTTAATAATCAAACCTTATCCACCACAACTGTCCAAAAATACTGCTATGGTGCTACCAATACAAGTACCGACCCTTTTAACAATTGTCCCACACACGGAGGACTGTATACCTGGGCTGCTGTAATGCAGGGTGCCCCAACAACCGATGCTGTCCCCAGTGGTGTACAAGGTGTGTGCCCTACAGGATGGCATGTACCATCAGATGAAGAATGGAAAAA
>CAZVOS010000403.1:0-3920 GCA_964628845.1 uncultured Bacteroidales bacterium
AGTTATGGTTGTTTTGCCGTGACTGCCTGCAATAACAATACGTTTTTTATGCTTCGATTGTGCATACAGATATTCAGGATAGGAATATATTTTTAATCCCAATTCTTTTGCTTTCTTCAGTTCAGGATTATCTTCACGTGCATGCATGCCCAATATTACAGCATCAAGTTCTTGAGTAATTAAGTGTGGTTGCCAGCCCATCTTTTTAGGTAACAGATGATACGTATCAAGTCTGCTTAGTGATGGCTCAAAAATTTCATCATCAGAGCCAGTTACTGTATAACCCTTCTTATGCAGGGCTATGGCCAAATTGTGCATAGCTGCACCACCTATTGCTATAAAATGTATGTTCATAAATGAATAATTATAAACCAAAATTATAAATATTATGATAAAGTGATTAAATTTGTTTCACTTTAAAAATAATAAAATTATGAAAAAAATTTCTGTTAAACAATACTTCAGTTATCACTTTGATAATTTGATGAGTAAGGGCCCTGTGGCTATGATTAGTTTATTGGGTTTGTTATCGCTAATGGTGGTTTTAATTGCTGGTGCTGTGATTTGGGGTTTTAATATTGCTCCCGAAGGTGAAGAGCCCCTGGGTTTCTTCGAAGGGGCTTGGCAAAGTTTGATGCGTACACTCGATTCAGGTACTATGGGTGGGGATATGGGCTGGTACTTCAGATTTGTTGCTTTCTTTGTAACACTCGGAGGTATTTTTATAATCTCAACTTTAATTGGTGTGCTTTCTTCCGGTATCGAAAGCAAATTAGAAAGTTTACGTAAAGGCAGAAGTTTTGTTATCGAAAAAAATCATACACTTATACTGGGCTGGTCAACTAAGGTTTTTACCATTATCTCTGAACTCGTTATTGCTAACGAAAATCAAAGAAAACCCCGTATTGTAGTTCTGGCTGATAAAGATAAAGTAGAAATGGAAGATGAGATACGCGATAAAATACCATCCTTGAAAAATACTAAGGTCATATGCCGTACAGGCAACCCCAATGATATGATTGATATGTCCATAGCCAACCCGCAGTCTGCAAAATCAATAATAATACTTGCCCCCGAACAAGGCAATGCCGATGCTCAGACTATTAAAACCATTCTTGCCATCACAAATAACAGCAACAGAAGAAAAAATCCTTACCATATTGTGGCCGAAATAAAAGAAGAAAAAAATATTGAAGTGGCAAAAATGGTAGGTAAGGATGAAGTGGAACTCATCCTTACTGATGACGTCATTGCACGCATTATGGTGCAGACATCACGACAAAGCGGTTTAAGTATTGTGTACACTGAGCTTATGGATTTTGATGGCGCCGAAATTTATTTTAATGATGAAAAACTCCTTTATGGAAAAACTTTCGGAGAATCTCTCTTTGCGTACGAAGATTCTACGGTTATGGGTTTAAAGTTTGCTGATGGCAGTGTTAAAATAAACCCTCCCATGAATTACATCATCGAAAAGGGAGATGAGGTAATTGCCATCACCGAGGATGATGACACTCTTGTTGTGAATAAAAAGAAAAAATTTACTGTTGATGAATCTCTTATAACCGAAACACATAAGCAGGAATCGTTTACCGAACGCATTTTAATACTTGGATGGAACAGCAGGGCCAAAACCATTGTTAAAGAAATGAACAACTATGTCGCCAGTGGCTCTTTTATGAAAGTGGTTAGCACTTTCGATTCCTGTAAAAATGAATTATTGGAAGTAGCCCCAATGCTTAATAACCTTAATATTGAATTTCAGCACGATGATACCACTTCCCGTCAGGTTATCGAAAACCTCGACATCACTTCCTATAATTCAGTACAGGTATTGTGCTATAACGATATCCAAGACATTCAGGAAGCTGATGCACAAACTCTAATCACTTTACTCCATTTACGCCGTATTTGTGAAGAAAAAAATAAAGATATTAAGATTGTTAGCGAGATGCTCGACATGCGTAACCGCGACCTTGCAGTAGTAACTAAAGCAGACGATTTTATCGTGAGCGATAAACTCATCAGCTTGCTCATGACTCAGATATCGGAAAATAAATTCCTTATGGGCGTCTTCAAAGACTTGTTTGATGCTGATGGAAGCGAAATATATCTTAAACCCATAACAGATTATATAAAAACAGGTGTTAAATTAAATTTCTATACCTTGCTCGAAAGTGCCCGCAGAAAAGGACAGATTGCTATCGGCTACCGCATCTCAAGTGAAGCATACAACAGCGATAAAGCTTTCGGCGTTGTGGTAAACCCTAAAAAATCAGAAATGATTACATTTTTACCCGATGATAAGATAATTGTTATTGCCGAAGATTAATATTTGTAAATTGTTAATTATGAATAAGATACGCTGCCTTTCGATTTTGCTTTTTGTGCTTTTTTTTATATCTTCCTATGCTGGAAAAGGTAAAATTGTATTTGTTGAAACTGATGTTGATTTGCGAGAGGATGGTACTGCAGTAGTTGCATATACTGTGTGCTGGCAAATTACTGAGCCCGATTTTCATGGCTTTTATTTCAGCGGTAACGACAAACTACGTATTGAAGCATTTGGCGATAACTGTTATGCGGTGGATGACAAAAATAATTCCTACCCGCTCGACATAAAAAAGTTGGGCGAGGATTATTATGATATTATTTTGGCCAATGGCAAGGGCGTGGCTTCGGGCACACTCACCTATGTGTTTTATTTTACAGCCAATTTTGCCGAAGCCGGTTATGTCAATAAAACAACTACTGATGAAGGTAAAGAGCTGGTATTCTTTTCTTGGGCACCTGTACAATGGGACGAAGCGTATTCACAAGAACATTACACACTCAGAGTGCTTTTCCCTGATACCATTACAACGGCTTATAATAATATAAGAGAAAAAGTATATGCCGACAGTATCATCATGACCGAAAAATGGATGAACGAAAACTATCTTATTGATTTTGTTAAAGGTCCTAAAAACCGTTTACAAGCCATCTTTCATAAAAAAAATCCGGGTAACAGGTTTCACATGAAAGTGTTGTTCTATATGCCTGCCGTATGGTTTGATGTACAGAAGTTAGAGAGTTACATAGTTCAGGAAAATAATGCAGAAAAGGAAGAAGTACTTAATACATGGATGCTCGATGAGGAAAAAATTGAAGCACTCGACAGGAAAAAGCTTCTTAAAGGTATTTTATTTGTATTTCTTGCTTTCGTAGTCATTTTTCTTGCCAAGCAACGTTCTGTAGTGAAAGCCCAAAGAGGGCTCGAAGAGATTAGGTGGGATAATCTCGACTGGACTCCCCCTCAACTGGAACTCTCTACATTCCAGAAAAAAGGGAAAATATGTACCGAACTGACGCCTATCGAAGTCGCCTTTTATCTTGGCTTCCCTATTAAAAGAATTGTCAGTGCCATCGTTAAAACTTTCATTGATGAGGGCTACTTCAAAATTAAAAATGCAGACCCCTTAAAGGTCGAATTGCTCAAAGAGCCAGAAATCAGCAAGTTTAACATCTATGAAAAAAAACTTTTTGAATCACTCTCTGATGATGGCGAATTTTCGCAGGATGAATTGGAAAGCTTGATGAACCTCGCCGTACAGAACATCAGAGAAAAGGCATGGGATGCCGACGTGGAAGCCACTCAAAACTATTTTAAGAAAAGCTTGCTCGAATATGCTGCTTCAAAAAACCTTAACGACACATCACAGGGCTTGGGAAAAGATAATGAGGAACAGGATGATGTGTTGAACAACGAAAGAATGTGGTACTACTGGTACAGGTGGCGTACACCCTATTTCAATAATGATTTTGTAAATGACAGTCCCTATGAACTGGCAACTAATATACCCATTGATACAGACCATATTGTCATATCTCATATTCAGACAGACCTGCCTCTCGACCTGAATGTATGCCATAATGCCTGC
>CAZVOS010000404.1:0-3919 GCA_964628845.1 uncultured Bacteroidales bacterium
TTTCATAACGAAATTTTTGAGCGGGTATAAATGGTAAATAATTCCCATTTTCCTGTTTTCCTATAACAGAAGCATATGTGGCTTTAATATGCAAGTATGGTAATGATTTGGGATGGAAATGAATACCTGCTTCACCACCGTAAAGTTTTGCATTTGTTTGCGAGAAACGATAAATACCTACACCACTTGATGTTGTATCTGTAGTTGGAGATATGAAAATATAGTCATTAATTTGATTATTAAAACCGGCCATATCGAATGATAAAAATTCACCATGATAATGCATGCTTAGGTCTGTTTCAAATGAGTTTTCAGGGGATAAATTTTCATTTCCCATCTCATATCTGTTTCCATGCATTCCATTTGATGTAAGTTCGGATAAATTTGGTACACGGTAGCCCTTTGCAAAATTAGCCCTAAACATTATTTTTTTATTTACACTATATGTCGCACCAATTGACCCGTTAAGATTTGAAAATTCTTTATTTACGGGGGCATGATAACCAACTATGCCTTCTATTCCCAATGCAAAAGTTTCAGTTTTATACCTATCAAATCTCAACCCACCCTGTAATCTAAGTTTTCTGAAAAAAGTATATTGTGCCAGTCCTAAAAATCCAATATTATTAATATCGGCATCGGGCAAAAATTGTGAAGCCCGACTGTTAAGGTTTCTGTTATTTTGCAACATTCCTTGTAATCCGATAATATATTCCGATTTATCATTGGATGGCAAATACAACTTCGATTCATACGTAATGGTATTTAAATGCATCTCAACAAAAGGTACATCAAGCGTTGTTTGGAGTTTTCTCAGTGCGTTTTGACAGGATGCATTAATATCCCATTTAAACTTGCCTAAGTAAAGACTGTTTTGAGATGTCAATAACTGATGTTCCAAATCCTGAAACCAAATTTCATTTTTCCGTGCTTGCTCTGTAATCAATGATTTTACTGGAGGCACAGTCATTCCTAAGTTTTGTTTAAAATAGTCGTAGAATAATTTGAATGTTCCAATCCTTCCTGTATATCCTGTATTGGCATTAAACGTCATTTCGTTGAACCGTGAATTAGGAACATAATCTTCACCACCTTGTAAATAATCGGCATGGGTTTTATTGCCAAAACGAAATCCACCAAAAAAATTTTTCGAAGCTCCTTTAATTCCTATGCTATTGTTCATCCCAAGTGTATTAGAATGCATTTGCATACGGTAGTCTCCAAGGATTTTTCCTACTGGTGCGGGGTTTTCCTTTATGAAATTTATTACACCACCTATAGCATCCGAACCATAAAGCAAAGAAGCAGGACCCTTAATAATTTCTACCCTTTCCACATCGTTCTCATCTATACCTAATGGGTGGTTCTCACTAAATTGATAGTTTTCAATCCGTACACCATTATTCATGACCAAAACATCGTTCATAGAAAGTCCTCGTATGACAGGTTTTGAAACGCCTTGTCCTTTGGCAATCATATCAACACCAGGTAGCTGTGTTAATGATTCCATAAAATTGGGTGTTCCCGACAAAAAAATATCTTTGTTCTTCAACACATCAATTTTTACAGCATTCTCGTGTTGAGAACTCACATGCCCTCCTGTAATCACAACTTCCTGTGATTGAATAATGGCTACAGTTAAAACAGCATCATGTCTATTTTCAGCAAGTAAAATATCTACCGATTTTATCTCTGTATTATATCCAATAAATGAAAATTGAATTTTTATCTTTCCTTTTGGAATATTATTAATCAGATATTCGCCAACTTCGTTAGTAACGGTTCCTTTATTTAGTTCGGGGAGATAAACCGTTGCACCAATCAATGGCTCATTATTTATGTCCGTTATTTTTCCGGTTATTTTATTTTGAGCGTTTACTTTTATTAAAAGAAACATCACAAAGAAAATTAAAACGATTTTCTTCAATTATATTAAGTTTACACGTTTTTACAAATAAGTTTCTGACATCATTTAAGATGTTATTATTAGTAAAATTATTGAGATGATATATCTAATTTTTCTTATCATTAATGTTGTTTACATTTTTGTGTCATAATTTATTCCTAAATATGTATCTGTCGTATTTTAAAAAGGGCTTCCGAAACATTATTTACATCGTTGTAGTGCAGGGATAGTTTATTGTTTATTTCTTTGACGCGGCAATCGTTAGGATTTTTACTGATTTGAGACAATATATTATGAAAAAAATCCGACTCAAAAAACTGGCTTTCAGGGTTATAAACAAAATAGCAGGATAAGGTTTTATTTTTAAGTATTATTTTTTCAAAGCCGAGACTTTTGGCTTTCCATCTAAGTCTGACAACATCGAACAGTTCGTAGGTTTGCTGAGGAATTTTACCAAACCTGTCGGTAAGGTTTGCAGCATAATTTATTAAGAGGTCTTCTGCTTCCAGCATGTTTATTTCCTTATACACATTAAGTCGTTCGGCTGTATTTGAAATATAATCCGTAGGGATAAGAATTTCGAGGTCAGATTCAAAGATACAATCCTTAATATAATTTTCAGGTTTTTGATTGGTGTCGTTATTTTTTTCGTTCAGCTCTGTTTCTTTCAGTTCTGCAATGGCTTCGTCGAGTATGCGGTGATACATTTCAAAGCCGATTTCTGAGATAAAGCCACTTTGTTCAGCCCCCAACAAATTGCCGGCTCCTCTTATATCCAGGTCCCGCATGGCTATATTTAACCCACTGCCTAGTTCCGAAAATTCAGTGATGGCTTTTAAACGCTTTTGAGCTTCGCTGGTAAGTGACGCAAGAGGCGGACAAACCAGATAGCAAAATGCCTTTCGATTACTGCGCCCCACACGCCCTCTGAGCTGGTGTAAGTCGCTCAATCCAAAATGATGTGCATCAATAATTATAATGGTATTTACATTAGGTATGTCAAGTCCCGATTCAATAATTGTTGTTGACAAAAGCACATCATAATCGCCATTAATAAAGTCGAGCATAATACGCTCAAGCTCATTACCCGACATCTGACCATGGCCGATGGCAATTTTAAGTCTTGGCAGCCATTTTTGGAGCACACCGGCAAGTTCGTAAATATTTTGGATTCTGTTATTTACAACAAAAACCTGTCCGCCCCTCGAAATCTCATATATAATGGCCTCTTTAATAACATCTTCATTAAAACTTACGATTTCTGTAGCAATAGGATAACGGTTGGGGGGAGGTGTGTTAATGATGGACAAGTCGCGGGCACCCATTAACGAGAACTGTAAAGTGCGGGGGATTGGAGTGGCTGTAAGTGTTAATGTGTCCACATTTACCTTGATTTGTTTCAGCTTTTCTTTTAAAGCCACGCCAAATTTTTGCTCCTCATCAATAACCAGCAAACCCAAATCCTTAAATTTAACATCCTTGCTTATAAGGCGATGTGTGCCAATGATGATATCTGTTTTGCCTTCTTCGAGCCGCTTGAGACTTTCTTTTATTTTTTGGCTCGTTTTGAGTCGGCTGATATAATCTATATTACAGGGAAAATCTTTCAAACGCTCACTAAAAGTATTAAAATGTTGTAAAGCCAAAATGGTAGTAGGCACAAGTACTGCTATTTGTTTGCTGTCGGTAGCCGCTTTAAAAGCAGCGCGTATAGCAATTTCCGTTTTACCATAGCCCACATCACCACATATCAGACGGTCCATCGGATAATTTGATTCCATATCCTTTTTCACGTCAAGCGTTGATTTTATTTGGTCGGGGGTATCCTCATAAATGAACGAAGACTCAAGTTCATTTTGCAGGTATGTGTCGGCCATAAAAGAAAAGCCATCGGATGCCTTTCTTTTGGCATAAAGCTTAATTAAATCCTTGGCAATATCTTTAACTCTTTTTTTGGTACGGGCTTTCAGATTTTGCCAAGCCATGGAGCCAATTTTATGTATGGCAGGTTCT
>CAZVOS010000405.1:0-3910 GCA_964628845.1 uncultured Bacteroidales bacterium
ACCAAGCCATCTTCCATATTTATGAAATCTGACAAAAGTGGAGAAAACAATTTTTTTTGTTTGTTGTTGGGTAATTTTCCTATCATTTCTGCAAGTTTTTATACAACAAAGATACATTTACTTGCAGAAATAAACAAGAAAGAAATCACTTATTTATTTGATATTCAGTAATTTAGAATGTTTTTAAGGAGCGACTAATTAAGGAGCTCAATTTTCCGTACCCTGCATTTTAAGTACTTTATCCTGTTCTTTTATCAGCTTAAAAATCTCAGTGGCTATTAAACCGTAGCCCTTGTTGCTGCAATGGCCATCGGCTATGAAGTAATCATTTCTGTTTTGTGTAATAGTATCGAAAAGATGTTCATTATCGATAAAGAGGCAAGTATTTTCGGAGGCCAGATTTTTAAGCACATCGTTAACTGTGTAAAATATGCTGTTGTTATACATAAGTGGGTAATTCATCAGAACAGGTATAATATTATTTACTTTACAAAGGGAGATGGCTTTTTGGATGTCGTTTTTTACCCAGTCATCAATATGGGTTGTTTTTATATTTTTATTGGGAGTTTCATCAATAAAGCTATAATTAATAGTGCTGGTTTCCACATCTATGCCAAATAATTTTTTGTAATAATTGATGCTGTCGAAGAGCGAAAAACGTTTCTGTTTGTAATCGGAGGGCAGGTAAATATCTTTAAAACCCATGCTGTAATAGGGCAAGTAGGTGTCTTCTAAATAAGGGTTAAGCGACATACACTTTTTTAAGGTGTTTTCATCAAACTTTTGATTCTTAATGGCTTCGATAAAATAATATACCGATTGCTGGTAAGCAGAAAAGCCAGATATGGTTTCAGGAATATGACTGTTTTTTATACCCGACAAAAAGAAATAAAACTTAGTGCGTTCCGTTTGAGGTTTGTGGTTTTTTATGGATGTGTTGAACAGTGCTTCGTTATCTGATAAACGGGCATAAATCATCAGATTAATAATATCATCTTCAGTAAAAAGGTCTGCATTATAGCATGAGTCAATATATTTGGACACTTCGTTTGTTTTTGTTGTCTCCCAATTTTTAATCATGAGTATTGAAATGGAACTGCTATCTGTTTTTAATTCTAAGGTTCGGTTTCTTCGGGATATATACTCCTGAGGATTAAATAAATCTTTCTGTTTTTCACATATTATATTTAAGTAAATCAGTTTTAAAAATTGTGTTGTTCTAAAAACATCTACAAAACTTTTTTCTTTCTTATAGCCCCAGTAGTTCCAGTAATTGGCACTGCCAGCCATAAGGATAAGATATCGCGTCTTGTATTTTTGCACATAAGCGGGGAGTTCGAGTAAGATTTGAGCGGTATTCTTGCCCGAACGGCCTAAATTTAACACCGTGTAAGGTGTATCTGTTGGTGAATTTACAAGTCTTTCCAATTGGGCAGGGTAGTCTTTACCATCAGTAGCTCCTATGCCTTCGGTATAACTGTCGCCTACACAAATAATCAGTTTTTCGGTATGTGCAGTTATTTGGGTTTGTTTTTCAATATGCTGTTTGTTGTGCCACCAGCCAATAAGTCTCAGTGCTATTTCAATAATAAGAAGCCCTATAAACAATCCTAGGGCAAGAGTGGATACTGTTTTTAAAAAAGATTTAATAATGTGGTTTATTTTTTTGGGCATATGTGTGCGAAAATAATTATTGATGTCTTATTCAAATAGAAAGAAGTTCAATAATACTTCAAAGTTAATATTTCTGTTTTTTTATTATAAAAAAAATCTTATTTTTGACAAATAAAAAATAAAGTACCATACAGTTTTTTTTAATTTAATAATGGTAAAAGCAAAGGGAAAGTTAAAAAAAAACAGAGCAAACGTTCAGAAAAGCGATAATTTCTGGAGCAATCCCTATTTTTTGCTTTTTTTAATAGTGTTTGCTTCTTTTATTGTTTACAGCTATAGTTTAAAATGCGATTTTGTGAATTGGGACGATCCTGCTATGGTAACCGATAACACTCAGGTGCGCTCAGAATTATCTGCCAAGAGCTTGGAAGATATTTTTTCTGTTAAGGGCATGTCCAACGAATACCAACCACTTACCACCCTTACATATCATTTGATTTATAATGTATTTGAATTAAATCCATTTTATTTTCATCTGTTTAATATAATTTTTCATTTACTAAATATTATATTAGTTTTTTTGTTTATCAAACTCTTGTTTAATAATATAAATTTAGCTTTAATTACAGCAGCGTTTTTTGCCATACATCCATTAAATGTAGAAGTTGTGGCATGGATTTCTGCAGCCAATTATATTCTTTTTAGCTTTTTCTCGCTATTATCGCTGATATTTTATATAAAATATATAAAAACGAATTATAAAATCATATATATAGTTTATTCTTTTGTGTTTTTTGCACTGGCTATTTTTTCAAAGTCAACAGCACTTATGCTTCCTTTGTTATTTTTTGTAATTGATTATTTTGAAAAAAGGAGCATTAAGTTGGGTGTATTTTTTGAAAAGGCACCGTTTTTAATATTATCTCTGGCATCAGGTCTTATAGCATTACTTCTTAAAGAAGAGGTTTTATCAGCCAGTACAGGTATAATATACACATCTTTCGACCGTATTTTCTTTGTTTTTTATTCTGTATGCTTATATTTATTTAAAATTATTTTTCCGTTTAATCTCAAAATAGTATATGCTTATCCCGAGAAAGTAAATGAAGTATTACCATTAGAGTTATATATTTTACCGTTATTAATAACAATTGGAATAATTTTAATTTTTATTTTGTTGAAAAGAGAAAGAAAACTTATTGTTTTTTCATTTTTCTTTTTTCTGATAAATATTATTATGGTTATCCATATTATTCCTTTTTATCATATTGGCATTATTGCAGAGCGGTATGTGTATTTGGCATCATTGGGAATGTTTGTGATGCTGGCACATTTTATAACGAAGTGGAGAGAAGAGAAGACAGTGTATATAAAGTATGTTTCAAGCATTATTGTTGTTTTGTATTTTGCTGTACTTACTATTAATTCATCACAGAGAGTACGGGTTTGGGAATCGGACAGCACGCTATTTGCTGATTTGATAAAAAAAAATCCAGATGAGCCCGTTTCGTATAATAATCTAGGAAACAAAGAGGATAAAGCTGGAAATTATGAAAAGGCCATTGGCTATTACAATCAAGCCATCTCGGTTAATTCCAATTATGCAGAAGCTTTTTATAACAGAGGTCTTTCCTATTACAATCTTAATAAATATGCAGAAGCACATACCGACTTTAATAAGGCCATACAAATAAACCCTAATTTTGCCAAAGCATTTAATAACAGAGGCACAGCCAAATATTTTCTTAGTGATAAAAAGGGGGCATGTAAGGATTGGGAGAAAGCATTGGCACTTGGTTATTCTGAAGCCAAAGGAAATCTTCATGATTTCTGTAAGGATTAAGGTTTTCATTCTTTACATTACAAATGAAAATAAAACAACATAAAGGGAAAAGGCAAGCAATTCTTAAAAAGGAGGATAAAAAGGCAAGCCAATCTTTATTTAAATCGCATTTTGCTTATATTCTACTCCTGACAATCATAACAACAGTGCTTTTTTCAGGAGCCGTGGAACATGAGTTTACCAATTGGGACGACAACCATTATGTTACTCAAAATGCTTTAGTACAGGACCTTAGCTTCCAAAACACAGTCAGGATATTTAGCAGTTTTGTTCATTCGCATTACCATCCTCTTACCATATTATCACTGGCTGTTGATTTTCATTTCTGGGGGCTTAATCCCAAAGGTTTTATTATAGTAAATATCATCCTCCATCTGCTTAATGTTATTATGGTATTTTTAATACTGAAATTGTTATCAGGCGATGGATATATTGCATTGGGAGCGGCTCTTA
>CAZVOS010000406.1:0-3907 GCA_964628845.1 uncultured Bacteroidales bacterium
GTATCGCTTAATGCCTTATTTACCGAATATAAACTGGGTGGCACCTATTGTGTTGATAATGAAATTAAAGAGATACTTACTTTGGCCAAAATACCTTATACCGATAAACAAGAGGATTTTCTTTCATCTGGTTTATGCATTACTTATTGTGAATATCTGATAGCTCGTTTTGGGAGTATAATGGTTTCTTCACGTCAGATGTCGGGAAGAAAAGCGCATATATACCCACATACACATATTGTACTGGCTTATACCAGCCAATTAGTGATGGATATAAAAGATGCATTAACAGCTATTAGAACAAAGTATGACAATAAGATGCCTTCGATGATATCTTTAATCACAGGGCCAAGCCGTACAGCAGACATTGAAAAAACATTGGTTATGGGTGCCCACGGACCAAAAGAATTAATTGTATTTCTCATCGAAAACCGTCAGTAATGGAAGATAACTGGATAGTAGTTTATACAGGTACAAACCTCTATAATGCTGAACTTTTTAAAGCTGTATTATGCGAGAATAATATTGAAAGTGTAATTATTAACAAAAAAGATTCAAATTATCTTTTTGGGGAAATTGAATTGTGGGTGAATAATAATGATTTTGTTCGTGCAAAAGAGATTTTAGACGACCCTAACCTCAGCATTGAATAACATTATGAATATTACAGTAAAAAGAGGTATTACAGGTATATTTATTATAGCTTTTATCATATTTCCCATAATATCTGTTCAATTCACTGCAAATGTTTTTATTGTTGTTTTCGGGACGATTTGCTTTTTTACATTATACGAATACTTCACACTTATTACCAATAACAAGATTGCTCAACCCTCTGTGTTATTGGCTAGTATTACGGGTACATTATTCTTTATGATGACCTCCCTTATAGTTTTTCATCAAGTACCCATTATTTGCATTATCATCCCTGTGGTCTTCACAATCAGTATTTTTATTACTGAATTATATCGTAAAAAAGAAGTTCCTTTATTAAATATTGCCTATACTTTTTTAGGTATTATCTGGATAGCTCTACCTTTTTCTGTTTATAATTTTTATTTTTTCAATAAGCTATACAGTGGCGATTTTCACATATTGGCTGTGGCATTGTTTGTTTTCTTATGGGTGAGTGATACAGGGGCTTATCTTATTGGTATGAGCTTTGGAAAAACTAAACTGTTTGAACGTATCTCACCGAAGAAGACATGGGAAGGAACTTTAGGAGGTCTTTTCTTTACAATAGTTACGGCATATATAGTATCCTTTTTCTGGAAGGGCTTTTCATTTACTGACTGGATATTATTTGGACTGTTGACAGCTATTTCAGGTATATTTGGAGATTTGTTCGAATCATTATTTAAACGTTCTATAAATTGTAAAGACTCAGGAAATATAATGCCTGGGCATGGAGGTTTTTTGGACCGCTTCGACAGCTTTTTGTTTGCTTCACCACTTGTTTTTATATATGTTTATCTAAAATATTATTACTTCTAAAACATGACAATACATAAAGAAGGACACAGAATAATTTTGAGTTTTTTTACTCTGCTATTAGCCATTAATATTGGGTTTTTCCTCTTCAATAAGAGCACTATATGTAATGTTTCTGTGTTATTATTTAGCAGCTTTTTTTTCTTCTTAATAATCTATTTTTTCAGAAGTCCCAGAAGGGATATTCCAGAGAAAGATTTTGATTTGATTTATGCACCTGCCGATGGAACTGTTGTAGCTATAGAAAAAGTCTTTGAGACCGAATATTTTAACGAGAATAAAATACAAGTTTCCATTTTTATGTCCCCTTTAAATGTTCATCTGAACAGATTTTCAATTGGAGGCATAGTGAGATATGTCAAATACCATCCGGGCAAATATCTTGTTGCTTTTCATCCCAAATCCTCAACAATGAATGAAAGGATAACGCACGTTATTGAAAATGAGACTAAGGGAAGTGTGATGATACGTCAGATTGCAGGTGCAGTGGCACGCAGGATAGTGTCGTACCACAATGTAGGAGAGAGTGTTGAACAAGGAGGTGAACTGGGATTTATTAAATTTGGCTCACGTGTTGACATATTTCTTCCTTTAGATACAGATATAAAAGTAAAACTTAATGATAAAGTAAAAGGTAATAAAACCGTTATTGCCTGTTTTAAAAGTTAAGGAATGTTTACAGCAATGGTGGTATCATACACAGCAGCATACCCACCCCAAATACCAAGTCCACCATTAATATTTGAGAAAATAGTTGCAGGAGAAGCAAAAGGATTGCCATCTGAATAAATGGCATTTTCATAACTCCGCCAGAAATCATAATGAGCTTTATCGAGCACACAAAACTTAGTAACAATAGTATCACCAAAAGTAAAATAAAAATCAGCAGCAGAGAAATCTTCAGGAGAAGGAGCATACCTGTCAGTTCCCCTGTAAAACGAATAGTTTATGTATTCGCCGTTAAAAAGCATGTCATCGTAGATAGAGCCCCACACAGGAATGAAACGGTTATCCTGTGAAATTCTTTTTGTAAAAATCCGATAATAATTTCCCTCCTGAGGGGGGTCCTGGAACATTATCCATACAGGACCTAATGTATCCTGTGGTGGTTCTGTCATAAAATATGTTGAATCTATGTTTATGATATCTGGTATAAATGTAGTTGCTGTCAGGATTATGCCATCTTGCTCTATAGTCAGTAAATAATGATGGTTTATTTTACCAGTTAGGGTGCTGCCTTTATATAAAACGGGAGGGATAAAGAGGGGATTCAGTGTTTTTGTAAGGATTTCTTCAACGCCTGTTTCAATTTCTTTAACTTTTACAGTTGCGTCAATATTAAACATCTGGTTTATAGTAGTTTCATTAATGACAGCAAAATATGAAGAGTTTTTTGACAAAATGACCATAGGTGGTTGCTCATTTTCAATCCAGCCCTCAACAACAATCTTTTCTTCTGCATCTGGTAAGTCTAATGTAATATCCTTTTCACATGATAAAAAGGTAAAAGTTGTTATTAATAAAAATGCTAAAAGATAAAATATATTTTTCATATTAAAATTTAAAATTCCATGTTACTGAGGGAAGTATCGGAAAAAGTGACACCTGTTTGGCTTTAATTTGTAAGGCCTGTTCATCGAGACTTCCTTCACTTTCGAAATATATATAATAAGGATTGTATCTGTTATAAGCATTATAAACTGACAGATTAAAACTAGACTCGAATTTGCTGGTTTTTTTATGAAGATAGTTTAGCGATAAATCCAGTCGGTGGTATGGGGCCATACGGTAGGAGTTTCTGTCGCCATATTCATTTACAATGGCTCCTTCGACAAAATACCTGCCAATAGGGAGTGTAACAGCATTACCTGTAGCATATACAAAGACAGCAGAAACATTAAACTTTTTATTGATATCATGAGAAACAACAACAGACAAATCATGTCTTCTGTCGTATTTGGCAGGGAACCGCTTACCCATATTTATTTCGGGAAAGTCTCTGTAAGTCCACGATAAGGTATAACCAATCCAGCCCGTTGTTTTGCCCATTATTTTATTCAGAAAGATCTCAGCCCCATACGATTCACCCTTACCAAATGTGAAATTATTATCAATATTATTGTTTAAATTATCTTCGGGAGCAGCCCCCTCTTTAAACTCAATTAGGTTATCCATTGTTTTATAATACATTTCAAATGACGTTTCATATTTATTTGAGAAGAAGTTTTTAAAATAACCAATTGAATATTGGGTTCCAAAAAGTGGTTTAACAATATCAGTACTGGGTACCCATATATCTGTCGGGAGTGTTACAGCCGAACTTGAAGCCAGATGAATATACTGGTAGTTCTGACTATAAGATGCCTTGAGAGAACTCGTAGGATTTAAGCCATAACGAGCAGAAAAACGTGGCTCA
>CAZVOS010000407.1:0-3907 GCA_964628845.1 uncultured Bacteroidales bacterium
CGTGTCTGTAGTTGAAAACGGATTCCTTGCAGGTAATGATTTGAATGAGCTTATTGATATTTATATGGATGACTTGCTCGGCGATGGAGTCTATCAGAAGTTTGGGCATACATTTCCTGTATTAATTAAATTTCTTAATTCAAACGACTATTTGTCGGTGCAGGTGCATCCCGATGACACTTTAGCCATGAAAAGACATCAATGTATGGGAAAAACAGAGATGTGGCATATTATTGATTGTGATGAAGATTCTGAACTTATTATTGGTTTTAAAGATGGTATAAGCTCTGATGATTATGTCGGGGCTATGGATGCAGGGCATATCAAAGACATACTTAATTATGTAAAAATATCAAAAGATGATGTTTTTTTTATCCCTGCCGGCAGGGTGCATGCTATTGGCAAAGGTGTGCTCTTAGCTGAGATACAACAGACATCGGACATTACATACCGTATTTATGACTGGGACAGAACCGATGAAAAAGGAAATAGCAGAGAATTACATACCGAATTAGCTCTGGATGCCATAGATTTTAAACATGAACACGACTATTATACCCATTATTCTAAATTATTCGACACATCTAATAAGCTTATAGATTCAAAATATTTTAATGTAAACTATTTACCTCTTGCTCAGGATATGGTGTTTGATTTGGCGGGCAGGGATTCATTCACAGTTTTTGTATGTCTCGAAGGTAAATGCAGTATTAAGAGCGAGAATCATCTGGTAGAAGCTGCTATGGGCGAATGTGTTTTAATTCCTTCGGAATTAAATGACATAACTCTTATACCTGATAATCATGTAAAATTGCTAGAAGTTACCCTGAACCAATAAATCAACAATATGCATTGTTTTGATGGGTTTCTTAAACTTGTTGATATAACCTTCGAGATGCATCAGACATGATGCCTCTGTTGAAATAATATATTCGGCATCCGTATCAAGGGCATTTTGTACTTTTTGTTCGGCCATAGCCGACGAGATGGCTTCGTGTTTTATGGAGAAAGTACCTCCAAAACCACAGCAGGTTTCAATATCTTTCATCTCACGTAATTCAAGTCCATGCACATTACGCATCAAAATACGGGGTTGGTCGGTCAGTCCGTATTCGCGCCTTGCTGCACATGATTCGTGATAGGTAACCACTTTCTCAAACTTAGCCCCAACATTAGTTACTTTTAAAATATTTACCAGAAAATCAGTAAACTCATATATGTTTTTTCTGAGTATTTTGTATTCATTATGCAATGCTGTATTGTGAAATAAAAGCGGGTAATAGTTTTTAACCATCCCTACACACGAAGCCGATGGGGACACAATATAGCGGTCGTTTGAGAAATCGCGTATAAATTTTTCGCCTATGGCTTTGGCTTCATCCCAATATCCGCTGTTAAAAGCCATCTGTCCGCAACAGGTCTGGTTAGTGTTATAATTAACAGCAATATCGAGCCGCTCCAGTATTTTTACCATATTCATTGCCGTTTCAGGATAAACCTGGTCAATAAAGCAAGGTATAAAAATATCAACTATCATAGCTAATGGAAAACCAATTTATTTTACAAACCTACATATTTTTTTCGTGCAAATGATTTTATTTTTTAAGTTTGTTAAAAATATAATTATAATAAAATGAACAAAAAAATTGGCATCATCGGTGGTTCAGGTTTAGGCAAACTGAATCTTTTTAATAATGCAAAAGACATTGTAATTGAAACAGAATATGGCACCCCAAGTGCAGCTTTTTTGTCGGGTACAATTTTCGACAAAGAAGTATTGATACTTGCACGTCATGGCAGGGAGCATACCATACCACCCTCAATGGTAAATTACAGAGCCAATATCAAAGCCCTTAAGGATGTTGGCTGCACACATATACTTGCTACTACGGCTTGTGGCAGCATGAAAGAAGAGATTATGATGGGCGATTTTGTTGTCCTCGACCAGTTTATCGATTTTACAAAACGGCGTATCAATACTTTTTTTGATAAGTTCGAGCCAGGTTTAGCCAAGCATGAGCCCATGGCGGCTCCCTTCGATGCCTATTTGAGAGATGTATTTATCAAATCTTGTGAAAGGGCAGGGGTAAGCTTCCATAAAACGGGCACTGTGATAACCATCGAAGGACCACGCTTTTCTACACGTGCCGAATCAAATATGTTCCGTATGTGGGGAACCGATGTGATAAATATGACTATTGCCACCGAAGCTGCCCTGGCCAAAGAAGCCCAACTGCCCTATGCAGCTATTGCACTGTCGACAGATTACGATTGCTGGAAAGAAGATGAAGAGCATGTATCCTGGGAAAAAGTCTTCGAAAACTTTAATAAAAACATGCCCCTGATGACTCAAATTCTAGTGAATGCGATAGAACAAATTTAATGGATACTGAGGGCTGCAATAACTTATAAAGTTCATAAAGCTCTACAATTTCAATAATTTTATACTTTTTCAAACCTAAGTTCTATTTTATTCCTTCATCACCACCAACCTGAAAATCTCCACCTCATCGTTTATCCTTAGCCGCATGATGTACATACCCGCTGTAAAGCCCTTTTTCTGAGCCGAAAAGCTAAAATGGTAGGTGCCCGCCTCCTGTCTTGTGTTTACAAGTTCTTGTATCTTTTGTCCTGTAAGGGTGTAAACATCTATTTGTATTCTGGCTTCTTCAAAAATTTCCAACACAATGTTTGTGTTGTTCCTGTAAGGGTTGGGCATCACATTGAGGATAAATTTATCGTGGATATATCCTGTTTCTTCTGGCTGTGTTATTTCTGTGCCCTGCATTTTAAAATTATGAACAACCGATGGACATTGAACATATTTAACAGTGCTTGCATTAAATACCCCATTTACCATATCCCAGCCAGGACCTATTGCATATACATCGCCAACGGAGCTTACGAGTACTTTGATATATCTGATGTCCGCAGTAAGTTTTTTTATCCATTGATACACGCCATCGGAATTGCTCTTTGCAAGAAAATATTCATAAGAGCCCAGTTCTGAAATAAAGCCGGAAATATACACACCACCTGCCATATCAATAGCAGCGGACATCAGATAATTGTTATTATTATCTCCCGGTACATTTTTGTTTACCCAGAGTTCGTTGCCATAGGTGTCGTATTTAATTATAAGGGTATTTATACACCATAATTATTATAGCTGTTGCCAAAAACATATATATTTCCTGAGCCATTTGCCAGCACACTATTACCTTCGGCATCCATATTTTCTGTACCATAGTATGCAACTTCCCAGAGCGTATTGCCTCCGGCATCATATTTTATTGTTTTGATACACTTAATGTTATTTATGTCTGTAGAAAAACCTGTAACAATAAAATTCTGCTCTGCATCGAGGGTGCCATTGTTGGCATAATCAATACTGCCTGCCTCACCATTGTATCTCTTTTCCCAGAGTAAATTACCTAGGCTGTCGTATTTAAGCAACAGATAATCAATATCATTGGAATTTTTCACGACCCATCCGCCCACAAAAATATGTGCTTCATGAGTAACTGCAAGGGATGTAATGCCATTTGATTCGCCAGGGGTAATGTATGTTTTACGCCACAATTCCTGCCCGTCGCTTGTGTATTTGATGATTACAGACGACAGATGCCCAAGTAAAGTGTCGGTGGTGCTGCTGCCTCCCACAATGATATTTCCGTCTGGAGCATTATCAACAGCTATGGCATTAGCCACATCGCTATTATTGGCTGTACCGTTGTAGGTGGCAGCCCATTGCAACATACCTGACGGATTGTATTTAAGAACAAAATAATCCCAGATGGAGCGCGACTACCCAAAAGTACGTGCGCGTCTCCCGACGCGTACAATAATACTAAACCGCTAACAAGAAAAATGACTTGTGCTGGTTCTCGAAGCAAGTGAATTATAT
>CAZVOS010000408.1:0-3902 GCA_964628845.1 uncultured Bacteroidales bacterium
TTGAAGCTGCTCCTACTGTGGTGCCTGTATAAGTTTGACCACATGCTAAAGGAATGGCACTACCGCAATCCAATACCTGTGCATTTACATTAACAATAAATAAAAATACGCCAAGAGAACATAGAATTTTTTTCATAGTTAAGAAGATTAATTTATATATATATGATAAAACATACAAAATTAAAATAATTATTGAATAAATTTAAAAAATTTTATATTTATAGAAATTAGTAGCTGGTTTTTATTATTTTATATAGCTTTCGTGGCTTTTGAATTAATATAGCATAATAAATCCCATTATTTAAATATCTTAATTCGATGTAATTAGTACCCTTATTGATATTAATTGTATCCAGTTTCTTACCAATAAAATCATAGAGTTCCAATGAGTTACTTTGGTCACATTCAATAATTATGTAATTATCTGCGGGATTGGGATATATTTTCAAAAGTGAATTTAAAGTATAATCAACAATAGAAGCTGGTGGCGGCAAATCATAATTCAACGAAAACTCAGAGGTATTGCCATCTGCATCAGTAGCAGTGGCGCATAGTTTACTTAGTGTTGGGAGTTGATTAAAAGTAGTTGAAAAAATTCCGCTGGCATCAGGACTGATTGTTTTCAAATAAATTTGTCCTTGTCCATAAGCATTTGTATAGGGTTCTGAAAGGAATAATTCAATTTTGGAATTTTGGGGGCTTTGTGTATCAAGTGTTCCAGTTACAGTAGTAATAGCTGTCTGGTTATCATAAATAGCATTAGTGATTACGGGAAAGTTCATCCGCATATTAGGACCTGTATCAGTATCGCCGGGGTCATTGGTATTGGGGCCGGGAAAGTATAAGTCAATACCGAGACCTGTATTGGAATGAATACTGTTTCCAGAAATGGTATTGTAAAGGTCTGCATCGGTCATGATGTTAATGCCATTGGCATTGTTGTATGCAATAATATTACCCGAATCGGGAGCCAGTCCGATACTATTCCAGCGACAGCCCTCAGCAATACGGATACCATCTTCGCCATTAGGGAGCGCATTGTTTCCACTAATATCTGTTCCTATTTTATTGCGGGTAATTTTATGTCCATCTGTTCCAAATACATGAATGGCTATACCTTGCTGCAAATTGCCAGAGATGATGTTAGAATCTATGAAGTGGTTTTTGGCAGCCCCATCAGCCACAATTCCATTGCCATTGGGTATGGCAGCAAATCCTGTTTTGTCTGTACCTATCAGATTGCCAATAACAGCGTTCTCCATAGTGCCCAGATTGTAAATAAATACACCATAGCCGGAATTGCCAGACAATAGGTTTCCTGCACCCTGCTCGTAGCCCCCTACTTTATTATACCTTGAGCCATCATCAAATAAAACCCCGTAAGTATTGGGTACAGCAGCAGTACCCAAAGCATTGGTACCAATGTAGTTACCAATAATCTGATTATGTCGGGTATCGAGGCCTATCAAAGGAATACCATAAGCCACATTACCCGAAACCACATTCCTTTCTTCTGAAGTACAACCACCAATAATGTTATATTGTGTAAAACCTTCCAAACTGATACCATCATAATTGGGCAGAGCGTAACTGCCTGTCCTGTCCAGACCCACAAAATTGTTTTTTACAATGTTATGACTCGATTGAAGCAGCCGCAGCCCTATATGCGAATTGCCACTGATGATGTTTCTATCTTCAGTATTAACACCTCCTATAATATTATCATGTGCACCACCCATAATTTCAACACCAATGTAATTGGGTAGTGTATCCGTAGCATTATAATTAACACCTATATAATTTCCTTTGATGATATTGTTGGCAGCAGCACTCCCCGTAAGCTGAATACCATATATGAAGCCGGATATAATAAAACCTTTGATAAGCGTATTGGGAACATTCATTACAGAAAAAGCAAAATCAACAGTGCCATTGCCGAAAAGCATCACTTCGGGGCCATCCAGGTTGGTGTTGCCTGCATAAGTTGTTTGTGTAGTACCATCTATCGTAATATCCGCCTTCATAATGTAAGGTAATGAATAAGTAAGACTGATAGTCCAAACACCTTGCTGAGAGTTATAGTTAGGGTCAGTTGTTGGAATATTAAAACGTATGAGATGGGGCCCGTTACTGGCATTGGCATAAGTCAAGGCCTCACGCAATGAGCCACTGCCTGAATTATTGGTGTTGGTAACGGTAAAATCAGCAGCATATAATTTATAGAAAAATAAAACTTCAATTAAAATAAGTAAATTTCTTTTTTTTATTAATAAATTCATATTTATTCCTTTAAAAATTGTTTTACAAAAAGTCCATCTGCTTTTTTAATTCTGATTACATAAACACCTGGTTGTAAAAAGCTTATATCCAGTTTATTCATTATTAAATTGCCTGTAATAAAAAATTCTCTTCCTAAAACATCGCTAACAGAAAGGACTTCAATAGACTGAGCCGTTTCAATAAACAAATAATCTTGAGCTGGGTTTGGATATATTTTAATATCTTCATTTACATTATTAGCTTTTGTTGTGTTTAAAACAACGGTAAGGTTGTGAGCAAACTCCGAAGTGCTCCCGCAGGCATTGGTGGCTGTAGCTGTAATTATTTCGCCTGCAACAAGGCCGGGTCCGAAGTAAGTCCAGTTGCCGCTGGCATCAGGAACAGCAGAACCAATATAGGTTTTGCCATCGCCATAGTTAAAAGAATTGGGCTCAGCAATAAACAATTCCACTATACAATTCTGAGGATTTTCAGTGTCCAATAGTCCGTTTATCCATACATAATTATTAACTGGATTAAAAATGGCAGAGCTTATTACAGGGAAATTCATCAAATGATTGGGTCCTGAATCATTATCACCATTATCATTAAAATTTATACCCGGAGGGAAAATATCAATACCAAGATAGTTGTTATTGTAAATAGAATTTCCTGATATTTTGTTGCATAATGTATTGTTATCCATAATTAAAATACCTGTTGTATCATGGTTTGCAATAATATTACCCATAGATGGAGCTCCTATCTTATTATTTTCGGAACCGGCATATATTACAATGCCTGCCGCTCCATTACCCAGAGGTGTTGTATTATTATAAGCCACACCAATTTTATTTCTGTAAATAAAGTTACTGTCAGCATTTTCAAATAAAATTCCAAATGCTTTATTCCCGCTTATAATATTACTGTCGATGGTGTTTTCGGAAGCATTTGAAATCAAACAGAGTCCATAGTAATTAGGAATGGATTGAGATCCGTTAATATCGGTGCCAAAAAAATTTCCTATCACATTGTTATATTTGGTGCCAATATCGGCTATTTGGATACCTGCAAAGCGGTTGCCCGAAAAAATATTTCTGTCGGCAGGCAAAATTCCACCAATAGTATTGTATTTTGTTCCTCCACCTATGAGCAAACCACTTTCATTGGGTACTGTATCAGTCCCTGAAGCATTCAATCCCACAATATTACCTTTAAATTCATTGTAATTGGAACCGGTAGTTACTATAAAAATACCATAGCTGATATTCCCCGACAGTACATTATTGATGATGGGATTGTTATTGGAGCCCCCATCCACACAAATGCCAGTGGCATTAGGGAGGGGATTGTTTCCTGTAGCATCCACCCCGATATAATTGCCAATAACTAAATTGTAAGACACATTGCCATAATATACCATGCCATACACACGGTTGCCAGAAATCACATTTCTTTCTTCAGCAGTATTTCCTCCCAATCTGTTATACTTCGATACGGTGTTAAATTCAATACCATTGGCTTGCAATAAAGTATCGCCTGTTTTAAAGGCATTTAAGCCGGTAACGTCCGGACCTATATAATTGCCTACAATAATATTGCTGTCCGATGCTTCCACATAGATACCCATTTCAATGTTGGCT
>CAZVOS010000409.1:0-3885 GCA_964628845.1 uncultured Bacteroidales bacterium
GGCGTCGTGTTCTTGGACACGTTTGATAATTCCTGCTTTTTTTTATCTGCTGGCAATATATCATTACATTAAATATATCACATCTGGGGAAAACAAAAAGTATTATATCCTGACGCTGCTTATGTTTGTTTTGTCATTATTGTCTAAAGCCCTAGCTGCATCATTGCCATTGGTGCTTTTGCTTTTAGATTATTACCATGCCCGAAAAAAATTCTTAAAGCTCATCATTGAAAAAATACCCTTTTTTGCCCTGTCGCTTTTATTTGGAGTTATAGCTGTTGTAGCACAAAGCGGCGAGGTACCTAACAAACATCCTTTTTTCGCTCATCTGTTTTTAATGAGCTATGCCCTGATGTTTTATTTGATAAAATTCTTTGTTCCCTTGTTTCAATCGGTTTTAATAGAATTTCCTGAAAAGACCACATCCTATTTACCACTCAAGTATTATCTGTCTTTTTTGATAATTCCGGTTTCCATTTTTTTGTACATTAAATTGAAGAAAATCCGTAAGGAACTCTTGTTTTCGTTTGGTTTTTTTATGGTTGGTATTATTTTAATATTAATTAAATTTCCAGTGGGTCCAGCTTATATAGCTGAGCGTTATACCTATATCCCCTACATGGGACTGGCGTTTTTGATATCGTTTATAATAAATAAATATCCGTCAGGTATTTTAAAAAAAACAGTTTTTATTATTTTTTTTTGTTGGTTGTTATTTCTGAGTTACAGAACCTATTTACAGATACAAGTATGGGAAAACAGCGAAAGCTTATGGTCAAATGTTATAAAACACAATCCTTATTCAGTTATAGCTTTGAACAATAGGGGAGACGCCAAGTATTATAAAGGGGATTATGCAGGAGCTATAAAAGATTATGATAAAGCCCTCAACATTAATAATGAAACAGCAGGAGCATACAACAACAGGGCAAATTCGAAAAAACAACTTAATGATTTAAAAGGAGCCATAGTTGATTATAATAAAGCCCTTGAAATTGACTGTAATTATTTTGATGCCTATTTCAACAGGGCTATTGCAAAAGATTTACTGGGCGATACAGCGGGAGCATTGGCTGATAATGACAAAGCCATAGAACTTAAGCCCAATTATGCGGATTGCTATTATAACAGGGCCAATATTAAATTTAAAATTGGCAGGATAGAAGACGCTTTAAAAGATTATGATAAAACCATTACCTTAAATCAGGCACATGCAGATGCTTATTGCAACAGAGGGGGGGCAAAACATAAGCTCAAAGATTATCTCAATGCAGAAAAGGATTATAACAAAGCCATTCAGCTTAATCCTCAATATGCCAATGCTTATAACAACAGGGCTGTACTAAGATATGAACAGGGAGATACGTATAATGCCTGCCTCGACTGGGAACAATCAAAATTGTATGGCAATACCTCTGCACAAAAATTACACGATACTTATTGCAAATAATTAATATTTAAATAATGATTTATTAATATTTATAAATATTTATTTAATCTATTTTATTTATATTTATAAACAATTTTATTATAAATATTATTTTGATTTGTATTTCAATATATTTTTATAATTTTGTAGATTAAAATTATTATTAGCCATATGAGTTAATAATATTTTGTTTAATGTTCAAAAAAATAGTCAAATGAGTTATATACAGTTTGATAAGCAAAAATTAATTAACCTTGAGTATTCTTTAAATAAGGAGTTGTTGCGTTCTAACAGGGGAGGTGCTTTTGCAAGCACCCCATTGATAGGATGTAACACACGAAAATATCATGGATTACTTATAGCACCACAGGTTTATTTAGATAATGAAAATCATGTTCTGTTGTCGAGTTTTGATGAAACAGTTATACAGAGGGAAGCTGAATTTAATCTTGGCATTCATAAGTATGAGGGGGCTCATTACAATCCGAAGGGGCATAAATATATAAAAGATCTTAATTCTGAGCCCATTCCAAAAGTTACTTACCGTGTAGGGGGCGTCATTCTTACAAAAGAGACCTTGCTTAGTTGTGAAGAAAATCGCATCATGTTCAGATATACTCTTGTTGAAGCCAGTTCTCCTACAAAATTAAGGTTTAAGCCATTTTTAGCTTTTCGCAACATACACACATTGTCGAAAGCCAATATGTACGTCAATAAACAATACGAACCAGTAACAAATGGGGCGTCATTCAGGATGTATAATGGCTACACACCTCTTGTTATTCAGTTTTCGAAGTCGGTTGAATATGTTCACATGCCCGATTGGTATTATAATATTGAATATTTAGAAGAGATGCAGAGGGGCTATGAATATAAAGAAGACCTTTATGTGCCTGGTTTTTTTGAAATAGATATAACCAAAGGAGAGAGTGTTGTAATATCAGCAGGGACGGAGGAGATATCTCCTAGTACTATGATAAGGAGATTTAATAAGGAGATGAAATTAAGAATACCGCGTAATAGTTTTGAAAATTGTTTGATAAATTCAGGGCAACAGTTTATAAAGAAAAAAAATAAAAAAATTGAAATTATTGCTGGCTTTCCGTGGTATGCACGAAGAGGAAGAGATGTTTTTATGTCCTTACCAGGTTTAACACTGACACAAAATGACACAAAAACCTGTAAGTTTATTATTGATTATATGATTTCGGAAATGCGGGATGGACTGTTTCCCAATTTAGGTCATGGTATAAATGCATTGTACAATGCTCCTGATGCTTCATTGTGGTTCTTTTGGGCATTACAAGAATATGGTGCTTATACAAAACTTAAAGGCTCTATGTGGAGGGAATATAAGAAACCCTTACTTGAAATTCTAAATATTTTTAATAATAACATACTTAATTTTGTTGGAAAACATGATAACGGATTGCTTTACGTCAAAGAATTTGGTGTAGCACATACATGGATGGATGCTTATGTAAATGGCAAACCTGTTTTGTCTCGTTATGGATATGTTGTAGAAATTAATGCCCTTTGGTATAATGCGGTTTGTTTTGCTATTGAGCTTGCCGAATTGGCTAATGATAACAAATTTTTAAACGAATGGCTGCCCTTAAAAGAACTCATAGAAAAATCTTTTAGAGAAATATTTTATAATCCTGAAAAGAAATATTTAGCCGATTGTATAGACGAAGGTGTAACTGACTGGAGCATAAGACCTAATCAAATAATTGCTGTTTCTTTACCTTATTCTCCTTTAACTGAGGACCAAAAGGCTGATGTGATAGAAGTTGTAAAAAAGAAACTCCTTACCATAAGAGGGTTGCGTACATTATCGCCACAAGACCATAACTACAAAGGAGTATATGAGGGCAACAATAACGAAAGAGAAACGGCTGCATTTCAAGGTTCTGTTTATCCTTGGCTCATAGGACATTATTGTCAGGCTCTTATTAATGTATATGGTGATTCTGCTATGGATAATATCATTGATATTTATGATGAATTTGAAGAAGTTATATGGGAGCATGGTATAGGTTCTGTTTCTGAGTTATACGACGGCGACCCCCCTCACAGACCTAATGGTGCAATTTCTCATGCCATCAGTGTAGCCGAGTTGCTGCGATTATCTAAAATGGTTAAGCATTATAAAAAGAGTAAACGTATCCAATAAAAAGAAAATTATGAAAGTACTTATGTTTGGATGGGAGTTTCCTCCTCATATAACAGGCGGTTTAGGGACAGCATGTTATGGATTAACGAAAGCGCTGTTAAAACAAAATGTAGATGTTGTTTTTGTTGCTCCTAAGCTATATGGAGACGAAGACCAGATGACTATGGATTTGATAAATGCCAGTGATGTTACTGTTGACGTAAAAGATATTTTACTTCAAACATATTGGGAAAAATTTACTTATATGGAAATTTCCTCAAATCTTGTTCCTTATACTTCT
>CAZVOS010000410.1:0-3883 GCA_964628845.1 uncultured Bacteroidales bacterium
TATTTCCTTTAAACTTAAAAACTTATCAACCTTTAAACTGATTTTTTCTCCTTCAACTGTAGGTGCAGGAACTTATACCATCACCTATTCATATATAAGCCCCGATAGCTGTGGCGGTGATGCAACATCTACAATCAATGTTGAAGAAAGACCTACAGTTGTTATAAGTACTGATGTAACAATATGTCAGGGGGGTACAGCCACTTTAGATGCTTCTGGTGGCGTTACTTATGTGTGGAGTAATTTCCAGACAACACCAAGCATTACTGTAACTCCAAGTACAAGTACAACCTATACCGTAACAGTATCGAGTACAACTGGCTGTAGCGAAACGGCCAGTGTGGTTGTGAATATTAATCCCAATCCTGTTGTTACTATAAAACCACTAAATCCTTCGGTATGCTCAGGTGAATCAATTGATTTGGTGGCAGGCGGCGGCGAATCATATATCTGGTCTGCAAGCCCTCCTGATGCATCATTATCAGGGCAAAATACGCAGCAAATTATTCTTGTAACACCACTAACAACTACAACATATTCAATAACAGCAACAGATGTCTACGGATGTATAAATACCTCTTCGCAAACTGTGCAAATACACCCCAATCCGATTGCTTCATTCTACAGCAGTCCACCATCTGCTTCTATTCTTGAGCCCGTAATTGACTTCTTTAGCAATTCTTATGGCGCTATAATTTATTATTGGCAACTTGAAGATGGTTCTACTTATACTTCACCAGATTTTACCCATGTTTTTTCTGATACAGGTACGTTTGATGTGTCGCTTATTGTTTATAATCAGTGGGGATGCAGCGATTCGTCATATGGTACTGTATATATAAGGCCAAATTATACAATATACATCCCTAATACTTTTACCCCTAATAAAGATTTAAAAAATGATGTATTCTATATTTACGGGGAAGGTATCATTGAAATGGAGCTTAGAATATTCGACCAGTGGGGAAAACAGATTTTTTATACCGATGATATCAACCAGGGATGGGATGGTAAAATAAATGGCAGGAATGCCCCTGAAGATGTTTATATATATAAGCTCGTTTACAGGGATGGAACCAATAAGAAAAACTACCTTTATGGTTCGCTTACACTTATTAGATAAATTTCTTTTTTGAATATTGAAAAAAATCGTGTAGGTTTGCATTTTGAAATCTGAATGATTTTTTTTTATTTTTTACAACTATTAAAATATATATTATGAATAAAATAAGAGTAGCTATCAACGGTTTTGGTCGCATTGGAAGATTAACCTTCAAAGCGATGATTGATAACCCAAAAATGGAATTAGTGGCTGTTAATGACCTTACAAACAGTAAAACTCTGGCTCATCTGCTAAAATACGATTCCACTCATGGGAAGTTTCCTTACGAAGTAAGACATGAAAATGATAATTTAATTGTAAATGGAATACCGATTAAGGTTTATGCTGAAAAAGACCCTGCCAGTTTGCCATGGAAAGAACTTGCCATTGATGTTGTTGTTGAGTCAACAGGGGTTTTCAGAACCAGAGAAAAGATTGAAAAACATTTAAATGCAGGTGCCAAGAAAGTCATTCTTTCGGTACCTTCTTCAACAAAAGATGATGTGGATGCCACTATTGTTATTGGTGTTAATGACAAGGATTTGAAAGATACACATAAAATACTCTCAAATGCATCCTGTACTACCAATTGTCTGGCTCCTGTTGCAAAAGTATTGCACGATAATTTTGGCATTGTAAAAGGTTTGATGAATACCATACATTCCTATACCAACGACCAAATCATTTTAGATGCCCCTCATTCTGATTTACGCAGGGCACGCTCCGCTGCTGTTTCAATTATTCCTACAAGCACTGGTGCTGCCAAAGCTATTGGATTAGTTATACCCGAATTAGATAAAAGATTAGATGGTTTTGCTCTTAGAGTGCCAACACCCGATGGCTCTATTGTTGACCTTACCTGTGAACTCGCAAGACCTGTTACTAAAGAAGAAATTAATGAAGCCATGAAAAAAGCTGCTGATGGCTCAATGAAAGGTATTCTCGAATATTGTACCGACCCTATTGTCAGTGCTGACATCATTGGAAACACACACTCTTCAATTTTCGATTCATTACTCACACAGGTTATTCACGGCAATCTGGTAAAAGTGGTGAGCTGGTACGATAATGAAGTGGGCTATTCTAACAGAATAGTGGATTTAATACAGAAAATTGGCTAAATGATTCAAGGTATTGTCCTCAAATCTACAGGAAGCTGGTACACAGTTGAAACAACAGAGGGAGAAATATTTGAGTGCAGACTGAAAGGCAGTTTTAAAATTAAAGGTTTCAAAACTACTAACCCTATTGCCGTTGGTGATAGGGTTTTATTTGTTAAAATTGATGAGCCAGGTAAAGGTAATATTGAAAAAATTCTTGATAGAGAAAATTATATTATCCGCAAATCAATTAATTTATCCAAACAAACACATATTATTGCTTCTAATATTGACCAGGCGATACTTATTGCTTCATTAACCAACCCACGTACTTCCACCGGCTTTATTGACAGATATACTGTAACTGCCGAAGCATACCATATTCCTGTTAAAATAATATTTAATAAATATGATATCTATTCGGGTAAACATAAAAAAATACTGGATGAACTGCTGCAAGTTTATCAGAATATTGGTTACGAATGCCTTGTAACATCAGTAAAAGATAAACTTAATATTAATTTTTTCAGGGATTTACTAATAAACAAAACTTCATTGTTGTCGGGACATTCTGGTGTAGGTAAATCGGCCCTAATAAATGCTATAGAGCCAGGATTAAATATAAAAACATCGCTTATCTCTCATTTTAATAATAAGGGTAAACATACCACAACTTTTGCACAGATGCATAAACTTTCAACATCTGGTTATATTATTGATACACCAGGCATCAAGGAATTTGGTATTGTGGATTTTAAAAAAGAAGAGGTTTCGCATTTTTTTCCGGAGATGAGGGCTTTATTGCATCAGTGTCATTTCAATAATTGTACACATGTGAATGAACCCCATTGTGCTGTTAAGGATGCATTAGTTAGTGGTGCGATTAGTGAATTCAGATATCAGAATTATTTGAATATTATTAATAATGAAGAAGCTTTTGAACCCGACTACCTTAAGTAGGTTTACATACATATCTTTATAAGTTGACCTATCCTAAGTTTTGAGTTTTTCGACAGCTCATTTATTTCGCATAAATGCTGCACAGTAACACCATATTCTTTGGCTATTTTATAAAGATAATCACCATTTTGTACAGAATAGAGTATGGCATTATCGTTATAAACAAAATAATTTTGTTTAATTCTTTTAAGTATTATTATATCGTGGAGCAGCAAATTATCTGTAAAAGAAATAAGATGGGCAGGATTTAATGGAATACCCTTAAAACGGATTTCATAATGTAAATGAGTGCCACTAGATCTGCCTGTATTACCTGCTCTTCCTAATATTTCACCTGCTTTGATTTGCTGACCTGGTTTTACATTGATACGGCTCAGATGTGCATAATATGTTTCCAGACCATTGTAATGCCTTACTATAACCAGGCGCCCATAACCCTGAAAAAATTTGGCAAAACGAACAACCCCATTAAAACTGCAATATATAGGTAGTGAATAGCCAATACCAAGGTCGATACCCTGGTGTATTCTGCCATCACGCCATCCGAATTTTGATGTTACAGGGGCTATACAGGGCATTACAAAATCATTACTATCTGATATTAATTTAATTTCGAGTATAGAATCGTTCTCATATAAAGAAGGGGGGTAAGGATTGGGATTGATATTGCACCATAGATTATCATAAATTTCAGAAGCAGGATAAAGAGTATAATTATTAT
>CAZVOS010000411.1:0-3858 GCA_964628845.1 uncultured Bacteroidales bacterium
AATAATAAATGAAATACAAAAACGTATTGGCTTTTTACTGGATGTAGGACTGTCCTATTTATGTCTGAACAGAGACTCAAAGAGTCTTTCCGGAGGCGAATCGCAAAGGATACGGTTGGCCACACAGGTGGGTTCTCAGCTTACAGGTGTTTTATATATCCTTGATGAGCCCAGCATTGGCTTACATGCAAGGGATAACCTGCGTTTGATAGATTCGTTGAAAAATCTGAGGGATATTGGCAACACAGTTATTGTTGTGGAACATGACAAAGAAATGATAATGCGTTCCGATTATGTTTTTGATATAGGACCCGGAGCGGGAAAAAATGGGGGTAAAATAATAGCTGAAGGAACCCCTGAAAATATTATCGACAGCAAAACACTAACTGCTCAATACCTTAAGGGAACTTTAAAAATTAACATCCCTAAAAAAAGGAGGAAAGGCAATGGTCATTTTTTAAAACTTAAGGGTGCCAGTGGTAACAATTTAAAGAATGTGGATGTACGGTTCCCTCTGGGGCTGATGATATGTGTTACAGGTGTGTCGGGCAGTGGCAAATCATCACTTATTAACAATACTCTTTATCCTATTCTCAGTCATTATTTCTACCGTGCCGAAAACAAACCCCTGCCCTACACGGCTATAGAAGGAATAGAAAATATTGATAAAGTTATTAAAGTTGACCAGTCGCCTATTGGACGCACACCCCGTTCTAATCCTGCTACATATACAGGAATATTTGACGACATCCGCAGATTATTTGCAGATTTGCCCGAATCGAAAATAAGGGGTTATAAACCAGGGCGTTTTTCTTTTAATGTTAAAGGAGGTCGCTGTGAAGAATGCAAAGGGGCCGGCGTAAGAACAATTGAAATGAACTTTCTACCCGATGTTTATGTAAGATGCGAAAGCTGTAACGGCAAACGCTATAACAGAGAGACTCTTGAAGTAAGGTATAAAGGAAAATCCATCAATGATGTGTTAGACATGGACGTTAAACAGGCCATCGACTTTTTTGAGAATATACCTTTCATACATCATAAAATTGTTAATCTAAATAACATCGGCCTTTGTTACTTGTCATTAGGGCAGCAATCTACAACTTTGTCGGGAGGTGAAGCCCAACGCATTAAATTATCGGCCGAATTGCTCCGTAAAGATACTGGTAACACCCTATATATACTCGATGAACCGACAACGGGTTTACATTTCGATGATATCAGGGTACTGCTTGATGTTTTAAATAACCTTGTTGAAAAAGGCAATACAGTAATTGTTATTGAGCACAATCTTGATGTTATTAAAGTAGCAGATTATGTAATAGATATAGGGCCCGAAGGCGGCGAAGAGGGCGGCTACATCATTGCTCAGGGCACACCTGAGGAGCTATGTAAAAGCAATAAATCATTCACAGCTCAATATCTGAAAGAATTAATTAAATAATTCACAACTTTATCGTTTTATTTCCGTAAAACAATTTTGCAAATAAAAAATATAGCAGAAAGCATAATTTAATGCTCTTTTTTTTAATTATTTATTAAATTATTTAGTATCTTTATGGGCAATTTATACCAAAATAAGTCATTTATGAAAACAATCAGAAAGTTTTTCCTTATTGTTGGGTTTTCTTTTTTTCTATTTAACCCTGCATTTAATCAGACTTTTGATGAAAATGGAGAACTCATTTATAACATATACAAGCTGCCCTCGTTAGAAGTATCGGCTGGTGTTATGACCTTTTTCGGTGATGTTAATGATTTCAACCGCAACATTCCATTTGTTGGCAAGCATAATTTTGGTTTAGGTTTTACTATCAATCAAAGGATTGGTAGTTTTTTCGGACTTAAGGCGGGTTATTCTAAAGGCACATTAACCGGTTTTGATACACGCCCCGGCAGTTACTATAATTTTCAATCGGATGCCACACATGCCCATTTCAACATCAGTTTACATTTAGATAATGATATTATTTTTAATAAATCGAGCCGTTTTGCTCCTTATATTACAGCAGGTATTGGATATTTTACATTTGACCCTATGGGCGATATTAAAGATAAAAATGGTAGTTTCTATCATTACTGGAGAGATGGTACCATAAGAGATCAGGCATTTGACCCCGAGAACCCACAAAATGGGAACCATATTGTACGCGATTATGTTTTTGAAACCAAGCTCGACAGTTTGAACCTGAACAGCAATACAGCCCTTACAATACCAGTAGGCGGCGGCGTTAAATTTAAACTATCCGATGCATTGGAAGCCAGTCTGGATTTAACTTATGTTTTTACAAACAATAATTTTGTGGACAATATGGCTTCCGAAAATAAAAGCTATCCTTTTTTCGACAGAAGGAATGATAACTTTTTATACTCATCAGTCTCATTACAATTTAATATAGGTGGCTTTTACAAACAAATACTCAATAACAAGCCCTACAGGAACATCAATTTTGCAGAAATAGATGCTATGGATATCGATGGTGATGGGATAAGAGACCATTCCGACAAATGCCCCAACACACCCAAAGGTGTTAAAACAGATGAGATGGGTTGTCCTGTTGATGATGATGCCGATGGTGTGCCCAATTATCTTGATAAAGAACTCGGCACACTGCCTGGTGCTGTTGTTGATGAAAATGGTGTAACTATAACCCCCGAAATGATTGAAGCCAAATACATCAGAGATTCTTTGCTCATGGCAGGCGAATTAATCCTCGAGAAAAAATATTCAGATGGCACTCCCATTATAACAGAAGATTATTCAACAAGTGGAGGTACAGTATATTCTCATGTTACCTACCCCTATGTAGCAGCCAACTGGCCCGAGAATGTTAAATCAATACCTGTAAGGACTTCATCTGGCTCAAAAACCAAAACAAGTACTTCTGCTTCAAACTCACGAAAAACACCTGAGGTGGAGCATGGCAATGTGATGTACAAAGTTCAAATTGGTGCTTCACAAAAACCTCTGGATGTTTCTTTCTTCAACGAAAAATTCGGTATCACAGAGGATATCAGCATCGAACAAACAGACAGTTGGTACAGGTATACTGTTGGAAATTTCAGAAGCTATAAAGCTGCACGTGAATATCTTAACACTCAGTCGCGTGTAGAAGGTGCATTTATTGTAAAATATGAAAACGGACAGAGGGTTGTACCCACAGGTATAACAACTACAGATTCCAATGAATATACAACACATACTACAGCCACAACAACAACAACTACTACTTATGTAGAGCCTTCTTCTACACAAGGTATTTGTTTCCGTGTTCAGATTGGTTCTTCTGCTAATAAATTGTCTCCAAATTTCTTTAAAGATAATTTTGGTATTACTGAAGATATCTACGAAGAACAAGTTGATGGTCAGTATAAATATACTGTAGGTTATTTTAAGACCTATCAGGAAGCCAGAAAACATTCAGAGAAAATCACAAGCGTACAGGGGGCTTTTGTAACTGCTTACAAAGACGGCAAAAGGATTCCTCTTCAGGATGCCATCAATGCTGTTGAATAATATGGCAGAATTAGCATTCATTTATTTTCATTATTTTTTATTCACTTAATTCATTTACTATGAAAAAAAATTACTTTTCATTCCTTGTGTTATGTATAGCATTTCTAACATTACAAGTTAACGGCCAGTCTTATATTAAAGCCAAAGGGGTTACTTTCAACATACCTGGTGCAACAAGTACTTACATTACATGTGTTAACGATTCTAACGATTTTGGAGGGTATTACATTTTAGGAAGCAATGCCCATGGTTTTTATTATGATAATTCGCTGATGGACACCTTTTATGTTAATTATCCTGGAGCGGTTAACACTTGGGTATATGGCATCAATAATCATCAG
>CAZVOS010000412.1:0-3857 GCA_964628845.1 uncultured Bacteroidales bacterium
TATAAATCAAAATACGTATAGTATAACTTCAATTTCTCAACCCAATGTGTCTCTTCCCCAAAAAGCCACAGAGAATTGTCCTGCTCATATATGGGTTACTGATTTGGTAAGTGGCACCATTATCTGGCAAGATATAACATATAACGGGCTTTATAATAATTATTTGAATTGTGATAGTTGTGATACCGTAACTGTTGCACCATCAGCAGGCTTCCCTCCCTATGTGGATTATCAGGTTTGTGGAACGCCCCTTTCAATGCTTTGTCAAGGTATAATAACTTATTGTGATACTGTAAGAGTGTATTTTTTTGATACCATAGTACCTTTTATTAATCCTGTACAACCGATGTTTTGTTCTGGCAGTCAGGGTGTACTTATTACTGGTTCTCATACAGGAGGTATAGCTCCGTTCCATTATGAATGGTTTAACCAGTATAATGGTGCAGGAACTTCTTTAGGTAATAGTACAGATTACTTTGCCATTAATTCAGGCCCCTATTCCCTTGTTATTTATGATTCTTTGTATCCGGTATGCCCAGAAGCTATTTATAATTTTGATGTTATTGAAAATATACTTCCTAGCATTTCCATCAACTCCACAGTACAAGTGGTTTGCAATGGCAATGCTGTCAGTTTAGAAGCATTTGGAGCCAACACTTACAACTGGAGTAATGGTATGGCGGGAAATCCCATCACTGTAAATCCTATGTCCAACACCACCTATACGGTTACAGCAACAGACAATAACGGATGTACATCAAGTACTGGTATCAGCATAAATGTATTTATTACCCCACCTATATCAGCGGGAACTGGTGGAGAAATCTGCCCCGGAGAAAGTTTTCAACTGAATGCTTCAGGAGCAATCACATACGATTGGTATCCTGCCAACAGCTTGGACAATCCCAATATTCCAAATCCTGTAGCCACACCAACGGCAACCACAACTTATTATTTGACGGGCTTAGTTCAGGGTGTTAATATTATCCAAAATGGTGATTTTAATATGGGTAATTATGGGTTTACTTCTCAGTATAATTATTCAAACGATTTATGGCCCGAAGGTAATTACTATGTAACTACTAACCCCATGGCTCATCAGTCATTATTTTCGCCCTGCGGCGACCATACAACAGGAAGTGAAAATATGATGGTCGTAAATGGAGCTGCCACACCCAACCAGCAGGTATGGTGCCAGAACATTCAGATTGCCTCTAATTACGATTATATATTTTCTACATGGCTTACGAGTGTGCATCCCAATAATCCTGCTATTCTTCAGTTTTCTATTAATGGTGTTTTGTTAGGAAACCCTTTTGGTACTACAAGCACCACTTGTAACTGGCAACAATTTTATGAAACATGGAACTCAGGCATCAATACAACTGCTGAAATATGCATAGTAAATCAAAACACCATACAAAACGGCAATGACTTTGCTATTGACGATATCTTCTTTTCACCACTCTGTCCCCTTACCGACAGTGTAACAATAATAGTAAATGATGCATTTGATATTCAGGAAAGCCATTCTATTTGTGATAACGACACCTTTATCTGGCAAGGCAATAATTACAATACAACAGGTACCTATACAAGCAATTACAATACTTTAAACGGCTGTGACAGTATTTTTACTTTAAATTTAACAGTACATCCCAGCTTCCACTTTACAGAAAGTCCTTTCATATGCGATGGAGATACTTATAGCTGGCAAGGTTCGTCATACAGCACAGCAGGCAACTTTGATATTATTTATAATACTTCGGCAGGATGCGACAGTATTTATACATTAAATCTCTCATTAAACCCTGTTTATACCTATACCGAAAACCACACAATATGTGAAGGAGATACTCTAAACTGGCATGGCACCGATTATTACTCCTCAGGAACATATATTTCAACTTATAATACTGCCGATGGGTGCGACAGTACTTATATTCTGAATCTTACAGTGAATGCCATTCCAATTGTTCAAATAAGCGGCAATAATGTCATCTGTGAAGAAGACTCAAGCATGCTCTCTGCAACAGGAGGTGTTTCTTATTTATGGAACACTGGAGAAACAACATCAAATATTGTTGTTCAGCCCTTAATAACTACCACATATTCGGTTACAGCCACTAATGTATATGCTTGTACAGCAAGTATGGCTGTGCAGATTATTGTTAATCCTTTACCACAAACTGATGCGGGCAACGACCAGATTATCTGCTTCGGTCAATCGGTTAATTTTACAGCTTATGGTGGTGATAGCTATCTGTGGAGTACAAATGACACATCACAAAGCATTAATGTAACACCTCTAAATACCAGTACATATACCGTAACTGCTACCGACCTAATTGGATGCTCTGCAACAGACGATGTGATAGCAATAGTTAATCCGTTACCCAATATAGGAGCCTGCCCTGATACCTCTGTTTGTATAGGTAATATGCTGCAGTTATATGCCTCAGGAGGCATATCATATCTATGGCAACCTGTCAATGACTTGAGCGATTCTGCAATAGCAAATCCCATAACAAGCACTAATACCAGCACAACCTATACAGTAAGCGTTACAGACAACAATGGGTGTTCCAACACAGACGATGTTATTGTTATTATTAATCCTCTGCCACAAGCCAATGCAGGCAATGACAAGTATATTTGTTTTGGGGATTCGGTAATACTCTTGGCAAACGGTGGCGTAACGTATCTGTGGAGTAGCGGACAAACAACAAATCTATTTTGGGCATCACCTGCCAACACACACACATATATTGTTACTGTTACTGATGCTAACAGTTGTTCACAAACAGATGATGTAGATGTAATTGTGTATCCTCTTCCTTTGGCAAATGCAGGGCCCGACACAGCCATATGCTTAAACGACAGCATACAACTCCATGCCAGCGGTGGCGATACATATATATGGGCGCCCATAAGCAGTTTAAATATCAGTATTATTTACAATCCCATAGCGACACCCCTTCAAACCACCATCTACAGTGTAACAGTAACCGATACCAACGGATGTATAGCTTATAATGATGTTCTCATTAATGTACACCCTCTGCCTCAGGTATTTGCTGGTGGACATCAATCTGTTTGTTATGGAGACAGCGTTCATTTTACGGCCATGGGAGGTGTCAGCTATATGTGGGATAATGGTGTCAATTCCCCCACCATTATTGTTTCTCCACCAAACAGTACCACCTATACTGTAACTGTTACAGATGCTCAAGGATGCAGTAATACTGATGCGGCTTTTTTAAATATATTTCCCTTACCTATAGCCGATGCAGGAAACGACACAGGTATATGTGCAGGAACATATGCTCACCTGTACGCCAGCGGAGGCAGCAGCTATTTATGGAATCCAGCAAATTCTTTAAATGCCGGTAACATTCAAAATCCCATAGCAAACCCAAGCATAAACACTATTTACACAGTTACTGTTACTGACATCAACGGATGCTCTGATATTGATGATGTTTATATAACCATATTACCCATTCCTTCAATATGTCTTGTACCTGAAAGTTTTAACGGCTGTGAACCACTTGGTGTTACCTTTAACGACACCAATACAACAGGAATAAGCACATGGTTGTGGAATTTTGGTGACCCGGGTTCTTCGTCAAATACATCAAATATGCAAAATCCTGTTCATACCTATAATAATGCAGGTACCTATAATGTTACACTCACTTTAACATCTGATAACGGGTGTACTGCAAGCGCACAATATAATGGGATGATTACAGTTTATCCCAATCCTATAGCTTCTTTTGAGCCAGAACCTGGTGTTACTGACCTGTATCAGACAGTCATCTTTTTTAACAACAGTACTACAGGTGCTATTGCTT
>CAZVOS010000413.1:0-3856 GCA_964628845.1 uncultured Bacteroidales bacterium
ACCATAGTTTCGTCTTTATGAAAAGAACAAAATATTGGTGTTATTTATAAAATGGGGGTAAAAACGAATAAGTGCAGGGGCTAATTATTGTAAGGATTTTTTTTAGTATTTTTGATTTTTTTATAAGAATAATATGAGAAAAATTCCCCTTCACTGGAAAATTATTATAGGGCTTATTCTGGGAGTGGTATGGGGTATTATTGCAGTAAAATTCGATGGGATTAAAATAACCAACGATTGGGTAAAGCCCTGGGGTGTAATCTTTATGAATCTCTTACAGCTTATTGCCGTACCTCTGATACTTGCATCATTGATAAAAGGTATCTCCAGCTTGAACGATATACGTAAGTTATCCAGAATTGGCGGGAAAACAATTATAATATACCTTTCTACAACTGTAATAGCTGTAACTATTGGCTTATTGTTAGCAAATACCATCAAGCCAGGAAAAGCTTTTTCTGAGAGCAAAAGACAGGAACTAAAAGAGCGTTATGCTTCGGATATTACATTAAAACAAGAGCAGGCAGAAGACCTCTCCAAATCAGGTCCATTACAATTTGTTATTGACATTATTCCAAAAAATATTGTAGATGCCGCTGCCAATAATCAGAATATGTTGCAGCTCATATTTTTTGCCATATTTTTTGGTATATGTATTATTTTATTGCCACAGGAAAAAACGCTTGTTATTAAGCAATTTTTCGACAATTTGAATGATATCATTTTAAAAATGATTGATTTGATAATGAATTTTGCTCCCTATGGTGTTTTTGCTTTGATAGCACCTGTAATTTGTGATTTTGGAGATGAATCAATGAATGAGTTGTTTATTGCCTTATCGCTTTATGCGGCCACATTTTTTATAGGTATTCTTATTGTTGTTTTTGGGATATATCCTCTTGTTTTACATTTTTTTACACACATTTCTTATAAATCCTTTCTGAAAGGGATTCTTCCTGCTCAAACCTTAGCTTTTTCGACAAGTTCGAGTGCTGCAACATTGCCTGTTACTATGAAATGTTGTGAAGAAAATATGGGTGTATCTAAAGAGGTTAGTGGATTTGTTTTGCCTTTGGGAGCTACCATCAATATGGATGGTACAAGTTTATACCAGGCCGTGGCAGCCGTTTTTATAGCACAGGCGTTTGGGCATGATTTGTTATTCAGTCAGCAATTAATCATTATTCTTACCGCCACACTGGCTTCTATTGGCTCGGCTGCTGTGCCAGGTGCAGGTATTATCATGTTAATGATAGTTCTTACCTCAATAGGTGTGGCGCCTGAGGGTATCGCTCTGATATTTGCTATCGACCGTATTCTGGATATGTGCCGCACCGTTGTTAATATCACAGGTGATGTAATGGTAGCTGTTATTGTAGATTATACCGAAAGGGTAAATAAAAAAGGATGATTTTTCAACCATCCTTTTAATTCGAGATATGCCAGTAATTATTATTTTATTACATTCAGTTCTTTACCTACCTTAATAAAGGCAGCAATAGCTTTGTCGAGGTGTTCTCTTTCGTGAGCTGCAGAAAGTTGTATGCGGATGCGTGCTTGTCCTTTTGGAACAACGGGATAATAAAATCCTAATACGTTGATGCCTTCTTCGAGCATGCGTGCAGCAAATTTCTGTGATAAAACGGCATCGTAAAGCATAAGTGCAACAATAGCTGATTCGCTGGGTTTGATATCGAAACCTGCTTCCCTCATTCTGCCCTGGAAATATTTTGCATTTTCGACCACTTTGTCTCTGTATGATGTGGTCTCGGTAAGCATTTTAAATACTTCTAGAGAGGCACCTACAATGGCCGGAGATAATGAATTTGAAAATAAATAAGGGCGTGAGCGTTGGCGTAATATCTCAACAATTTCTTTTTTAGAAGTTGTGAAACCACCCAAGCCACCACCTAATGCTTTTCCCAAAGTACCGGTAATGATATCAACACGACCCATCACATTGTGGTATTCGTGAGAGCCGCGCCCTGTTTTACCAATAAAGCCGGCTGAATGACATTCGTCTGTCATTACAAGGGCATCGTATTTATCAGCGAGGTCGCATATCTGATTCATTTTGGCAATATCGCCGTCCATAGAGAACACACCATCAGAAACAATAATCCTGAAGCGTTGGGCTTGTGCATCCTGAAGTTGTTTTTCGAGGTCTTCCATATTGGCGTGCTCGTAACGGTAACGTACGGCTTTGCAGAGGCGTACACCATCAATAATAGAAGCATGGTTGAGGGCATCGGAGATGATGGCATCGTTTTCGTCAAAAAGGGGCTCAAAAACACCACCATTGGCATCGAAGCAAGCAGCATAGAGGATGGTATCTTCCATACCAAAGAAATCGGCTATTTTGGCTTCCAGTTCTTTGTGAATATCTTGAGTACCACAGATAAAACGCACTGAAGATAAGCCGTAACCATGGCTGTCCAGCATTCTTTTGGCAGCTTCTGTTACTCTTGGATGCGATGATAAACCAAGGTAATTGTTTGCACAAAAGTTTAATACTTTCTGAGCTGTATTCAGTGTAATTTCTGCTCCCTGAGGACTTGTAATAATTCTTTCGTTTTTATACAAGCCGGCATTCTTAATTTCTTCAATTGTGTTTTGAAGATGTTGTTTCATTTTTCCGTACATAGTTTTTTATATTTTTTTAAAGTTGAGTAAATAGTATTATCAAATCTTCGGCAAAAATATAAAAAACTGTTAATTGTTTTTCGTTTTGGAAAAAATTTACTTTTTTTTCTTATTAATTTCAATGGTAAATAACTCAAAATCATTAAAAATAACATCCAGATTCTTTATTTTTTTTAAATCCAGCTTACTGGTCATGATTACATTTTTAATACTTTTAAGTTGAGAACTCATATCTGCAACCAACGTATCAGCAGCCATACCTTTAATAATCAACAGGAAGTTAAAGCTTCTATATTCAGTAATAAGGTTTTTGTTCAAGGATTTATTGGATAGTAAATAAACCCATTTATTGTTGTTTAAATCGTGGTATTGATAGTAAGAGAATGGTAGTTTTTCAGCCGTTTTGAGCATTTCAAAAATAAAGTCTTCTTTTTTAATAAGGTTATACGCCAAGGTATTGTTCAAATGCCATATCAGTTGATAATCGGGCATTGAGGCGTTAATTCCTATGATATTTAAATCATCATAGTTGTAGAGGTGCTCGAGTTTTATTTTTTTTGCCATACCATAATGAAAATTATAGTGTTTATTTGATTTTGTAAATATAATCAAATTAATAAATACTTGAATATGATATAATTCTATAAATTATTATCAAGCTTTGCTTCTGAATTTTTAAAGAAATACGCAGCAGCATTTTGTTCGGCTTTTTTAATGGAAGAGTCTTGTCCTATACCTGATAAGTTATTGTTGATGAATAGATGTACAGTATATAATTTGTAATTATTCACCATATTTTCTTCCACCACTTTATATTCGATAGTCATTTTAGCATGCTGAGCCCACATAAGCAGTTTGCTTTTAAAGTTGTTGTCTTCGTTTTCTATGTCGTCAATATTCAGGTGTATGTTAAGTATAACGTCAATGATAATTTTTTTTGTAAAATTATAACCCTTGTCGATGTATAAAGCACCAATAAATGCCTCAAAAACATTACCGAGAATGGTTTTGTTTTGAGATTCTATTTCATTAGCAGTATGGATAAACTTATACATACCAAGCTTTTGGGATAGGTTGTTTAGTCGGTTGCGGCTTACCAGCCGTGATCTCATTTCCGTTAAGAAACCTTCATCTTTAAAGGTAAATTTTTTGTATAAATAATCCGCCACAACGGCACTGAGGATGGCATCGCCCAGGAATTCGAGTCTTTCGT
>CAZVOS010000414.1:0-3853 GCA_964628845.1 uncultured Bacteroidales bacterium
ATTATCTTTAGCAAGCATACCAATGGCATGGGCCAGATGTGTTTTACCAAGACCAACCGAGCTATAGATAAATAAGGGGTTAAAAGACGTTTTGCCTGGGTTACTCGCCACAGAAATACCTGCTGAGCGGGCCAGTCTGTTACAATCACCTTCAATAAAGCTATCAAAGGTATATGATTCTTTTAACTGAGGATTAATCTTTACTTTTCTAATACCAGGTATGACAAAAGGATTAGGTATTTCTTTATTATCAGGATGAAGGTTAATACTGACAGGTGGATTTGAAGGTCTAGAACTTGTGGTAGCAGGTATTTTTGTAATCTGAGGGTTTGTTTTCACTGAATTGTCAATGATAATGCTATATTCAAGTCGCCCATCTTTACCTAATTCGTTTTTTATGGTTTTTTTTAATAAATCAATATAATGTTCCTCAAGCCATTCATAAAAAAAAGTTGTAGGAACCTGAATTGTGAGTATATTTTCTTCTAGTTTTAAAGGGATAATGGGTTCAAACCATGTAGTAAAACTCTGATAGGATATATTATCACGAATTATTGCCAAGCATCTTTTCCAAACTTCAACGTGATTTCTTTTCATATTTCTCTTAAAAAAAACTATTTTTCGACTAAACTATTTCAGTATTAATGAGTTATCTGTTTATATTATATCTCTTTAATTTTTTGAAAAATATTTAAATAAAAAAGTTAAAAAAAAAATTTTTTTACACTTGATTATTAATTTTTTTTGTTGTATAATAAGCGGCAATTTTTAATTTTGATTTACGTTCAAAATAAAAATCCAGGCGGCCTAACTTAAGACCATTATAGCCCACCTGACAAATAATAACTTCCTTATTATCAGAGTTTCTAAACCTATAAGGTTTATCAATAAACGTATGAGAATGCCCTCCAATAATGACATCAATATTTTTTGATTGTTTGGCAAGCTTCATATCGCTGATTTTTTCATTTTCGTATTTTAGCCCAAGATGAGATAAACAAATGACCAAATCACATTTAAAATCTTTTTTAAGAAGGTATGCATGCTGAGCAGCAGCTTCAGCAGCATCAATATAAACTGTGTTTCCATACATCGGGGCACTTACCAATCCTGCTAATTCAATACCAAGGCCCAGAACACCTATCTTTATATCATCCACGTTATAAACTTTGTAGGGTATTGTTTTCCCAGCCATGGGTGTATTATTAAAATTATAATTACAACAGATAAAAGGAAAAGCAGAAAACCTGAGTATCTCGCTTAGTTTTTGAAGGCCATTGTCAAACTCATGATTTCCAATAGTAGCAGCATCATAACCCATTTCGCTCATCAGTTTTAATTCAAGTTCTCCTAAATACTTATTAAAATAGGGAGTTCCCTGAAAAATATCGCCAGCATCAAATAAAAGTACATTTTTTTCTTCTTGTCTTATTCTCTTAATAATCGCAGCCCTTCTGGCAAAGCCACCCATACCAGGATATTTGGGGTCAGTAATGGGAAATGGTTCAATACGGCTGTGCACATCATTTGTGTGTAATACAGTTATTTTAATAAGATTTTGCTTGGCATATGAAAATAAGGGCTTACTGCTGAAGCTTAAGAATGCAGCACCAGCAATGAGTTGTTTTAAAAAATCCCTTCTGTTATTCAAAATATATACGTTTATCCAGTTTAGAGTCAATTACTTTCTTATTCTTATTTTGTTCTTTAATATAATGAATGATGGCATCCCTGATAAAATAATTGGTGTTAATTTTTTGTAAAGGATGGGAAAAAAAATTCATTTTATCACCTCCATTAGCGAGATAATCAGATGTAGCAACAAAATAAGTCCTATTTTCATCAATGGGCTTGCCTGTAATAAGAATATTTCCGGCTGAATCATCTTTTTGTATGGACATTGTAGCACCTGATAAAGGCACACCCTTTTGTTGAGCCACAAACCTAAAAAGCTCTTTAGTATCCTTAGCACTGAGTTCTAAAACTACGATTTCATTTTCAAAAGGCATCAATTCATAAATATGTCTAACTGTTATTGCACCTTCTGGTATAGGAGCTCTTAAGCCCCCATTATTCAATAAAGCCATATCTACTTTTGTAGTTTTCCCTGTTTCTATACATTTTTTTTCTGCTTCAAACAATACTATATCCGCAATTAGGTTATTAAGCAAACCTTCAGGATTGGCTTTAAATAAATGTCTTTCGGAATAACCAATTATTTCATTCATAAAAGAATCAAGTGATAGCTTATATGGTTTTATGATGGCATTAATCAAGCTATCTTCATACAATACTACCGTTGAGTCAAGCTTTAAAACAGTGGCCTCATTTTTAACTTGTCTATTAATGCTTGTACAAGAAAAATAGAAACAAATAAAAACAGTAAAAAAAATACGAATAAAAACCTTCCTGAACATTAATAAAATTTTAAGAAAATGAGCAAACAATATTAATATTAAAAATCAGGTAATGCAAGCATTTATTTTTTTTTTAAATAATTTAGAATTGGTTTAAAATTACATTAACAGATGCTTGAAATTATATATTTTTATACATTATTATCCAATAAGTAATATTGATATTAAAAGAAATATCATTTTAATTCATTTTTAATTATATTTTTACAGTATTATTAAGTAATAGTAATAATATTGTATAAAATTTATAAAAAAGACATATATGTGTGGTATTTGTGGATTTATTGATAAGGATTTACCTATAATACAAAGGCAGGAAACTATTGACAAGATGCTTGCTGCACAAACCCACAGGGGCCCGGATGGTTCTTACTACTGGCATAATGATGAGGGTTTAACATTAGGACATAACCGTTTAAAGATTATTGATTTATCGGAACATGCGAATCAGCCCATGATAAAGGATAATTTTGTGATTGTATATAATGGAGAAGTTTATAATTATATTGAAATAAAACAGATTCTATTACGAAAAGGTCATACTTTCGCAACTGCATCAGACACAGAGGTAATAATTGCAGCCTACAAAGAGTGGGGAGAGCGATGTGTTGAGCAATTTGTTGGCATGTGGGCTTTTGCCATCTGGGATACTGAAAAACGCACATTATTCTGTTCCAGAGACCGTTTCGGGATAAAACCATTCTATTTTATAAACACAGCAGGAAAGTTTTATTTTTCATCTGAATACAAAGCCTTAAAACTGTCGCCTGTATTTACCAATAAGTTAAATAAGAAACAATTTGAAAGGGGTTTACTGATGGGCTGGATGGCTTACAGAAATGAAAGCTTTTTCAGTTGTATAGAACAAATTCCTGCTGCAAGCAATTTAACAATTACAGATGGTCATTTTAAATTTAATACCTATTGGGAACTAAAACATGATACTTCAATAGAAGTAAGTGCACAGGACAGTGATTTTGTTTTCTATGAGATGTTTAAAGAATCCATAAATATTCATTTAAGGTCGGATGTTAATGTGGGGGGTTGTTTAAGCGGGGGCTTGGACAGTTCGAGTATAGCTTCTATGATATGTCATTACCATCCGGATGTAAACTTTAAAACATTCAGTATCTATTACGAAGGGAAAGATAATGTAGATGAGCGTTTTTTCATCAAAGAAGTACTCAAGAAGTATAAAAATACAACGCCATTTTTTTACACACCACCCGATGCTGCCATCGAAGAGTACTTTGATGATGCCATGTATTATGCTGACGTGCCAATTTCTGATTCATCCTATATGTCGCAATATTTTCTGATGAAACTGGCTTCTGAAAATGATGTAAAAGTGGTTATAGATGGGCAAGGTGCTGATGAATATCTTGCAGGATATATGTACAGTTTTTACCGGCTTGTAGCAGAATATCTTAAAAAAC
>CAZVOS010000415.1:0-3841 GCA_964628845.1 uncultured Bacteroidales bacterium
AATTTCGTAGAATTGCTGTACATCGAATAATAATAAGCCCAACTGGTGCCTCCTGTAGAAGAAGTCCACCACCAGCCCGAAACACCCAGATTGACATATTGTCCCTGATAACGATTGCCACTTGCAATGGCAGTAAAACCAGTTTCATTTGTTGCGCCGGCATTAGGACTTTCCCAATGTACAGTACCTGTTTCTTTTAACTTACCTCCTGCAATATAAAAGCCCCCAAGGTAATCTTGCAGAGTTGTAATGTCAGCTTCGGTAGGCACTTTCCACCCAACAGGTGCAATTTTCCGAGTGTCTGTTACAGCTTTCCAGTTATATAACCGGCCGTACAATAAACCATTTGCAGGCACATTATCATAATCACAATAAGCTTCTGTTGTAAGGGCATACCAGGCCGTACCATCTGTAACATTAGTAATAGGACTGCCATCCCTGTATTTTGTAGTTTTGAGATTTTCGACCATCCATATTTGTGTTCCAATCTGAACAACGGAGTAGTTATTTCCATCGCCATCGGTACAGGCCACAAAATTAATAGTGTAGGTCTGGCTTTGTGTGGGAGCAAATACAGAACTTGTTCCATAAATACCAGACGACCCTGATATTAATAAAGAATCACCTGTATTGAAAGGCATACTGATAATGGATTTGCTGCTTTTAGTCGTGTTCTTTAATAATGATTCATGCCCACTTGTATTAAAACCCAAATATTTTAAATAAGGGGTATTTGCTTCCGTATTATTGCTAACAATTTTTCCTGCATATGAATAATCATTAAATCTTATATTTAATGTATAAATACCATTATTCAAATCATTAATATAAAATTTATGGAACCCTTTGTTTAAATGCATTTGTTCCTGCAAAACATTTTTACCCATAATATCAAAAATTTCAATGTTTACAGGTCCTTCATTTTTGGCCTCACAATCGAACATACAAGCACCTTGCATCGGATTTGGGTAAATAAGTATGTTGTTATCTGATTTGGTGTATAATTCGTTCACATCAACCAAACCTGTAAGTTGTAAAGTATCTGAGGCAACCAGTGTAACCTGAATACCGCTCGAAAGATTTTTTACTTTAACAGAGTCAATCGTTGAACTAGCTCCTGCAGCTTGAAATACTATTTGATAGTTCTGTGCAATAGCATTCATTAATACTGAATTCAGAAAAAAAATAAGATATAATTTTTTCATAATAATAAGTTTAAGCTCATTCGGAGCTTATTTATTGCTTAACAAATTTTCTTACAAGAGCTGTTTTGTCTGAATATAACTTAACAATGTAAACACCGATTGCTAGTTGTCCCATATCAATCACAACCTTTTTATCAATAATTGAGGAGTAAACAGTTTGACCCATAAAGTTGATTATTTCAAAATTCTGTATCGTGGCTGTATTATTTTCTATAGTTAATTCATTTTGAACAGGGTTGGGGTAAATAGTCAGGGCATTAGACTCAGATGTCAATTTATCAATACCAGTAGCATGACCTAACTTTCCAATAACAATTTCTGACTGGGATAATGATATTCCATCAAAATCAATTGATAAACTGTTTGTCATACCTGCATAATAGGCATTTCCACTAGCGTCGAATGTACAGCTTCTGAATCTTTCCAAATCAAGACCACCATTATTCTTTGCCCATACCACATTGCCCAAAGCGTCATATTTAGTTATAAAAATATCTTTAAAACCTGTATTTGTTAAAGTGGTGCTGCCAAAGGTAATATTTGAACTCCCGAATTCTCCGGTAATGTAAAAATTGCCAAAAACATCGACAAAACTACAAGTGCTTAAATCATCCCCTATATCCCCTACGCTTTTCGCCCAGAGCACATTACCTGTGGGATCGTATTTCACCGCAAAAATATCATTACTGGTATAACTATTTGTCAACAGAATATTTCCAAAAGTAATATCACTACCCTTAAAGCCTCCCGTTAAATAGACATTACCTCCAGGGTCTGCAACAACATAAGAGGTTCTGCCAGTTTCAAAATTTCCAGCTCTTTTTGCCCAAATAGTATTTCCAGAATTATCAAATTTTACCACAAAAAAATCACAATTATTTGGGGGACTGCCACTTCTTAATAAAACGATTGATCCAAAAACGATAAAATCGCATTTGAAACTTCCTGTAGCATAAACATTACCATTGACATCGACATAAATATTGCAACTCACATCATCACCATCCCCACCTGCACATGTTGCCCATATCATATTGCCATTGACATCATATTTAGCAAAAAAAATATCACGGGAAGATGTATAATTATTTGCTAAAGTGGTATCCCCAAAAGTCATAACAGAACTCTTAAAATCACCTGTTAAATAGGAATTGCCGTTGACATCAACATATATGCTTTTAGCAACATCATACATGTCCCCTCCTGCTGTTTTGGCCCAGATTACATTACCAGCAGTATCATATTTTACTAAAAAAACATCAAAGACACCCTCTGAAGTAGTTGTGCTTGCTAAGGTATTGCTTCCAAAAGTAATAGTAGGACTTGAATAATTACCTGTTACATAAGCATTGCCATTGCCATCTACGCCAACGCTTACTCCTTCGTCAAAAGTGCTTCCTGAAGCGCTTTTCGCCCATAAAACATCCCCGTCAGCATTAAATTTAGCAATATAAAAATCAGAAGTATTTCCTGTACTGTCTGTATTTGTTAGAGTAATTGCGTCAAAAACTAGTGTTGGACTAAAGAACAGACCCGTTACATAGGTGTTTCCATTGGCATCTGAACTTATACTATAGGCACCATCCATTGCAACAATACCGTAACTTTTTACCCATTCCCAGTTGGGAACCTGAGCATTACAGGAAGGCATAAAAACCGAAAGTTGAAGAAAATAAACAACAGTAATCAGAATTGAAAATGTAATTTTTTTCATAAAATAAAATTTATAGATTAATACGTATTTTTATTGCAAAGGGGTTATTTTTTTTATTCATTTGTAAATGTTTTTAAAAAGTTTTTGCGAAAATATAAGACAACCCATAAATAAAAGTTAACATTTATAAAAACTAACACGTTTTATTGTTTCCTTTGCAGGCATTTTAATTTTTATGAATATTGTTTTGCCCTTACTGACCATATTATCTGCAGTAAACCTTGTGCTACTAGCTATATACGGATGGTTCTTCCGAAAAAATGAAAAACCATTTTTCTGGCTGGGGTGTATGAACATATCAATAGCCGTAACTATTATCGACAACCTGCTCATTTATTATCATTCTACTCATATTCTATTTTATCATTTTTCTTTCATTATTAATATGTCGTGGGGTGCTTACTTTATAAATCTTTTAAGCACTTTAAAAAACAACAAGCCCAATTATCGAAAACAGTGCTTGTTATTTTTGCCATCAATCCTTTACGTGATTTTTACAATTTATACTTTCATTATACCCGAATATAACAATTTGCTTTTGCAAAGTATATATGAAAACAAACCGCTATTGGCTAATATAATTCCAAACTTTGTCCTCCTTATCTATTCTTTAGGTGCAAACTTATTTATGCTGACAATAGAAATTTATCAGAGAAAAACGGAAGCAGGTAATGTTTTCCGAAAAAGAAGAATTGAAATTTTGATAAGCTTTATATTCTTTCAATCCATTACATTTCTACCTTATGTAATATCGCAATCTATTATTTACCTTATCTTCCTAATGCCGGTAGTTTCATTTTTAACTTATTTATGGATTTTCTTTCGCTTACAGCATATTCTAAATGTTAGAGAAATTATATTGTTTAATAAATATAAAAACATTAAAATAAGCGATTTAGAAAAAAAAGATATGGCTGACAAA
>CAZVOS010000416.1:0-3840 GCA_964628845.1 uncultured Bacteroidales bacterium
AAATTGAGAGAGAAAACCTTCCTGAAATGCCTTTTTTACCTTCAATTTCTGATTCAGAAAGGAGGTCTCTGCGTATTATTTTTGTAAATTTTTTAATATCTTCTTCGGTAAGCCAGTCAGGTACAATTCCCTTATAGAGCTCCATTTTGAGTAATAATAAATTCTTATCCAGATACTTGCTGTATTTATTATAATCAGTAATCCATTTTTTAATTACAGTAGAATTTTTTTCCATTCTGGAAGAAATAATAATTTTAGCAAAATTTTGCAGGACACCGGGCAGGAATCTTTTTTCAATATCCTGGCCAAATTTATGCTGATATACCATTACTTCAGATTCATAATCGAGTATATAAGGGATATTGACATGAGTTATCCTGTCTTGAAATGATTTGATATCTTCGTAATTTTTTTTATCTTCTGGGTTAACCAGACCGACAAAGAAGGATTTAATTCTTTCTTCCACAAATTCCACTTTATGAGTACCGTCGCTAATTATACCGTGCAGGTCTGTAAGACGTTTGATATTATTTTCTTTAATATCCATAAGGGCATACACGCCATTGTTGGTATAAGCCATATTAGAATAGATATAGCGTACTTCATCATTTTGGAAGAGTGTATTAATAAAGCTTTGCAAGGTATTATCTGTAATAGGTTTTTTAATGTATTCATCACCAGGGTTGAACACAGAAATACCTTTACCATATTGCCTGTTAAAACGTACTTTTTTGGCATACAACATATTAAGAACTTCAATGGGGTCGCCAAGTTTTTCCATTAGAACCTCATAAATAGCACTACAAATACTACAGGGACTTTCTTTAAAAATCCATTTGTATTCTTTGTTGTAGAATATTTCTTTTTTTAACTTACCCGAAGGGATTAAGTCATCAATAAAATTTTTTCTGTATTTCTTAGGTATCTGAAGGATTGGATTGTCGTGGCTTGGACAAGTTATTTCGATATAGTTTTTGTTGACGGCATTGCTTTCATTTACATTAAAGCCATTGCTATCTTTTAATAGGTTCTCTAATTTTGCATTTCCTTTGATAGCTCTGACATCTAATTTCCAGTAAGATTGATACATGATACCATGTTGGGTCTTTGAATATGTTTCGAGTTTTTGGAGTAAGTTATTTAAGAAAGTACTTTTCCCGCTTCCTGGAGGGCCTTCGAAAAGGATAATATGATTATTCTGTACTCCTTTGCTGAAAGCTTTTACGAGATTCATAAAACGGTTTGCAAAGAGCCGGTCGGCAAAGAAAGGGTCATCACAATCCTCAATAAAAAGGCGGTCAAAATTATACTTCACAAAACCAATAGAATCATCCGTTATTTGGAAGTCATCTTCACCATTTGGGACATAGAAGTTAATCATGTCATGAAAATACATAAAGATATCCCTGAAAACAACATTGGGTTGGGTTGAGGCAATATGGAGGAATTCATTGAATGTGAGATTGTCCATCAGGTCATAATGAATGAGTTCTTGAGCCAACTTCTGCAAAGTAAGGTCAAGTTTTTTACCTTTTTCTTCGATATCCTGATAGCTTTCGGGCTGTATTTTCTTATCTTCTTTACTCATAAATGCCTATAGTTTGCTTTTAATAAGTTTTTTGTTTTTCATGCTATAAATAAGCTTTTCGTACACAAATCCCTGTACATTATTAGCTGCATCTTTATCTGGTTTTATATCAGTAGTTTCGAGTTGTACTTGAGCTCCCCAGAGAAATTCTATAGCCATCAATGTATCTTCGATATATGGTTTAAAAAGTTGTTTTCCCTCAAAAATATGCTTCAGGTACAGATTCCCTTCATGTGTTTTATTCGTATCAATAGTAATAAAAGGTGGATGATAAAGTGAATCGATGAGCATTTTTTTGTAATCGGCAGCTTTACGGCTTTTAATATAATACTGATAAACACCTCTATTTTCATCCATCCGCTTTCCTACTACAAACAAATCATAGGTATCAACAAAATCCTGGTCAATAAATGTGTTAATAAGGTTAAAATCAGAGAAGAGCTTTCGGATATTGAAAATAGTTTCTTTACCCATAGATAAATTAGAGTTATAATTTTCTCTTTCTTCAATATTTTCAATTTTCTGAAAGTTATAAGACAGTCTGCCTTTATTGGCATTATCTTCAATATAATTAAAGAGTCTTAAGCCGATTGCATAAGGGTTAAGACCTATTCTACTTATAGAAGTAACACCTGCATTGATTTTAGCATAGGCGGTTTCGAAACCTTTTATCCTGTGGTCTGAAATAAATAATTTATTGTGCCAATAACTTGCCCAGCCCTCGTTTAGGATTTTTGTTCTCATCTGGGGTCCAAAATACAAGGCGGTATTACGAATGATAATAAGTATTGATTTCATCCAGTCGTTTTCTCTTTTTTTAAGGAACGGTGAATTTTCAATAATAAATTCGAGGATATCATTTTCCTTTTTTTTATGATGTTCGTAATTGAGATAAATACTTTCGAATTCGGGATATGAATTTCTTATTTCAGAGAAGAAAACAGCTTCTGTTTTTTCTTTATTAATTTTCAGGAGGTTATTATAGGTTTCAATATATTTAATGACTTCAGCAGGATTTTTTTTAAGCATATCCTGAAGGAAAACATTGATAAAGAAGTCCATTTTTTGCCCGGGTTCTTCTTCGGGTTTTAGCTTATGTTTTGGCAATGTGCCAAAATAGCCAATAATATTGTCAATGCTTCTGCCGAACTCAATAACATAATCAACCCATCTGCCGTATCTTGAACGTAACGATTCAATAAGTCTTTTATCGGCTAAAGCGGTGCCCACAAAATCATCGTTCCATGTATTCTGGAACAGAATATTGTTCTGGAAGAAATCAATATGAGCCAATACATGATAAAAAATCATGATATTGAGCCAATCGGGATTATTGTCATTGTAAAACGATATAGGAGGGCGTGAATTGATTACTGTTTCGTAAGGATTAGAGGGATATAATTTATAGCGGCCTTCTTCTTTAAGTACCTCAACATCATTAACCCAATAATTATATAAAGTAGGAATCATTACTTTGGGAGACAGCTTAATCATATCCTTATTGGTAACAATATATTCCAGGGTATTATCAGAAAACTTAAGACCAGCATCCTTAGCCCTAAGTTTGCATTCTTCCATTATTTTTTTTGTTTTCTGATTAATAAGTTCCATTATATATTTTTATATTAAATATTAAATGATTTAATTTATGAAATAAGTTTCTTTATACTTTCAAACAATCTTGCCTCATCGGCTTTAGAAGCTAGGAAGCTGTCTATTCTAAGCAAGTTTGGATTATCGTTAAGTAAACCCGACTGGTCAAAATATTTTTCTACAGTAGTTTTTCTGTCAGTGGCACCCCATGAGTTCTGTGCAACAGTAATACCCATCCTGTTGATGTATTTAAGTAAACGTTTCACCTCATCTACAGCTTGCTTACCAGATTCTTCCCAATCATCTCCATCAGTTCCATGAAAAATATAAATATTATTATCTCTATGAAGTTGTTCTTTTTCAATAATATCAGCCACAAGATGATATGCTGGAAACACCTGAGTACCTCCAGCAACAATTGATTTGTAATAGGTATAAAAATCAGGAACTTCTTTAGCTTCTGTATCATGAAGAATAAACCTCACATCAACCTGATTCTGATATTGATACATCAGCCAGCTATATATAAAGAGGTGTTGGGTAACAACAGCTTCGGTAGGTTCGCCCTGCATAGAGCCAGAGTAATCTCTTATAAAAAACACCACACATTGGGCTTCAAAATCCTTTTCTTTAGACAGTATCCTATAAATTTGATCTTT
>CAZVOS010000417.1:0-3829 GCA_964628845.1 uncultured Bacteroidales bacterium
TATTTACTGAGGCGCCGCCAATGGATAAACCGCGTGTTGTTAATATCCTCAGAGAGATAGACCCTACCAATACCAATAAATATCAGAAAATCCTTAACCCTAAATAAAAATTCAGGATATGTTTAATCATATATGAAAATTCTTTAGGTTTGCAATATGATTAAGTATTTATCTATACAGAATTACACTTTAATAGAATGGCTTGAGTTAAACTTTACTGATGGCATTACTATAATTACAGGAGAAACAGGAGCGGGGAAATCTATTTTAATAGGTGCATTGGGACTTGTTTTGGGTCAGAGAGCCGACACACAGTCGCTGATGGATACATCCAGAAAATGTATTATAGAAGCCCATATAGATATCAGGAATTATCAACTGCATCATTTTTTCGAAACTTATAAGCTCGATTATGAGCCCTGTTCAATCATACGCAGGGAGATACTGCCTAACAACCGTTCAAGAGCTTTTATTAATGACACGCCTGTTAATGTAAACGTGTTGAAAGATTTAGCAGGGTTTCTTATTGATATCCATTCGCAACATGATACCCTATCGCTTAACCGGCCTGATTACCAGATGGCAGTACTTGATGACTTTTCGGGCAATCATAAGGATTTAGAACATTATAAAACAGTACACCAGTCGTTTAATCTTCATAAGTCGGAATTGGAGAAGCTGAAGGAGCAGGAAAAAAAATCGAAAGCCGATTTCGATTATTATAGTTTTTTGTATAATGAAATCAATGAACAACAGCTTAATGATACAGAACAGGAAGAACTCGAAAACGAATTGAATCTTTTGAATAATGCTGAAGATATTAAAAGAAAGATTAATGAAATCCTAAGCATACTTAATGATAACGATATAAATATTATAAGTGGTTTAAAAGAAATTACGGGAAAATTGGACAGCATACAAAATTTTATGCCCCAAATAGATGATTTATATAACAGAACACATAGTGCATACATTGAACTTAAGGATATTCTGAACAGCTTGAACAAAACAGAATCGGAAATAATATATTCAGCAGAAAGAATTGAAGAGATAAACCAACGTCTTAACATAATCTATGGACTTGAACAAAAGCACAGACTGACAACGGTTAAAGACTTGAAAATATTGGCAGAGGGGTTTCAAGAAAAACTTCAAGCTATAAATACTTTAGAGAATAATATTCAGAGCATCGAACAAATAATTTCTGAAGAAGAAAAAGAATTGCTAAGACTTGCAAACGCCTTATCAGAAAACCGCTTAAAAAATATTGAGCCATTAAAGCAAAAAATCACCTTAATGTTGCGTGAACTATCTATGGCAGATGCTCAATTTGAAATTTCGATTAACAGCAATCAGTCATTTAACAACACAGGAAGCGACACCATCAGATTTTTGTTTTCTGCTAATAAAGGTAATGATGTTAATGAGATATCGAGAGTGGCATCGGGAGGGGAGCTCTCGAGGTTGATGCTGGCTATTAAATCGGTTGTTTCGGAGCAGAAATTATTACCTACCCTTATTTTTGATGAAATAGACACTGGAATTTCCGGCGAAACAGCTGTAAAAACGGCACAATTAATACATGCTATGGGGAAGCAGATGCAAATAATAGCCATTACACATCTGCCTCAGATTGCTTGTCTTGGACATAATCATTTTCTCGTATTTAAAAATGTTATAGAGAACAAAAGCACTACTTTTGTAAGTAAAATTGAAGACAACGAGCGTATTAAAGTTATTGCAGAAATGATTAGCGGTAAAAAAGTCAGTGATGCTTCTCTCTCAACAGCTAAGGAGCTGTTGAACAAGTTTAAAAATAATTAAATACAGTTTATAAGATGCGTTATTATAAAGCAATCCATATTATCATTTTAGTATTATATACATGCCATATATATTCACAGGACATTCCTTCACGTCCGTACCCGCCTCGTTTACTTAATGATTTTTCAGGAATATTAAACGCAAATGAACAACAACAACTTGAAAGGCAACTGGTGGCTTTTGATGATTCAACAGGGGTTCAGATAACTATTGTAACGGTGAATGATTTTGGTGGTTATACCAGAGCCGAGTATGCTGATATTTTAGGAGAGCAATGGGGAGTAGGGCGTAAGACATTGAATAATGGTGTTGTTGTACTTATTAAACCTACTGGCTCTGAAAATGAAAGGGAGGCACATATTGCGGTGGGTTATGGTCTCGAGAGTGTTTTGCCTGATGCTATTTGCAAACGCATTGTGGAAAATGAAATGATACCAGAATTTAAAAACAACCGATATTTCGAGGGTTTAGTAAAAGGAATTAAAATTATTAAAGAACTGGCTTTGGGAGAATATCCTCCAGAAGCATATATAAAGAAGACTGATAAAAATTCATTTTTAAGTTTTCTTCCTATTTTAATATTTATTTTCATTTACATTTTATTGTCAGCATCGCGTAATTCACGCAGCACTATGGGTAGTAAAAATGCTATTTTATGGACCTTACTGATGATGATGAGCAACAGAGGTGGTGGCAACTCGGGAGGTTGGGGTAATTTCTCAGGGGGAAGTGGTAGTTTTGGCGGCTTTGGTGGCGGCAGCTTTGGAGGTGGTGGCGCTGGCGGGAAGTGGTAAGAGATTTTTTTAATTGTGACATAAAACGACAAATAAAATATCATGAAAAACATAAAACTATTATTAACAACTTTCATTTTTCTTGTATTTTTTGCAATAGCACCGGGTGTTTTTGCACAAATAAATACAGGTGGCACAATGGGTGTGAGTTATGACAATGGCTATGTGATAGAGTTTGCACCGATAATTGGCTATAAATACTATAAAATTATTGAGTCAGGTGCTTCTCCTTTCTTTTCTTATGCCGAAAAGAACAATAAATACGCTTTTGGTGGTCGTATATATTCACAAGTAAATGTATATAAAGAGACCTTTGTTCATGCAGAATTTGAAGTTGCCAATGTTGAAGTTATTAAGAACAACACAACAATAAGAGAATGGCAACTTGCACTGCCTATTGGAGGGGGCTATCGCTATAAAATTAGTGATGGTGTATATGCTTATGGAATGATATTATACAATGTGCTTCAAAGTGGTGATTCGCATACTAAAAATCCAATAATACGCGGGGGCATTAGCTATCAGCCATAAAAATCCTACTCTTCTTCTGTGATTTCAGGGAAATGTGTATTATAAAGCAAGTCTTCCTTATAGGGTATGGCAATCTGAAAAGAATTTTTAGCTTTGTTTTGCAAACTTGATTTCCGCAGCCATGGGTTATACTCTTTTAAAATCTTATAATTTATACCCAAGTCTAAAGCAAACTGAGCAAGGTCGGTTATAGCAGTATCAACTGTTACAGTTTGAATGCGTACAGCAGGGTATAGATCTTCTTTTTCGAAATAGAACCCATATTTTGGTGGATTTTCAAATATTATTTTAATGGCCAGTATTCTATAGACATAGCGAGCTGTTTCAGCATTTAGAAATAAGTCGTAATAGCTATAAACCTTTTGGTTTTTAATATGATTACCCAGACCACCATCTCCCATGTTGTAGGCAGCAGCAGCTAGTGTCCAGCTCTTGAAAATATCATAAGAATTACTGATATATTTACAGGCAGCCAGTGTTGATTTTTCGAGATGGTATCTCTGATCCACTTCATCATTTATTATCAAACCATATTTTTCGCCAGTCGTTTTAATAAATTGCCAAAATCCTGAGGCTCCGGCAGGTGATACAACATTTGCAAAACCACTTTCTATGAGTGCCAGATATTTGAAATCTTCGGGGATGTTATTATTTTTAAGTATGGGTTCTATAATAGGGAA
>CAZVOS010000418.1:0-3829 GCA_964628845.1 uncultured Bacteroidales bacterium
TATAAATATACATATTAAAATTATCATTATTTAAACCAACACCTTTTGGAATAAGGTAATCATTCCTGCCATCATCATTAGGTGAAAATGACGTTGGAGCATAGAGGGTATAAAATGGCTTGTAAGTTATTTCTTGCATTATGGTATCGGTACATCCTAAAGTACTTTGAACAACAAGGCTTACTTCATAAGTTCCAGGATTAACAAACTCGTGTGTGGGGTCAGGTATAAGAGATGTCGTATTGTCACCGAAATTCCAAAACCATGCATTATCATTAGTTGATTGATTGATAAATGTTATTACAGGATTGTTAATGTCTGCTTGATCTGGATAAAAATCAAAATCAGCAGTAGGAACAGGATACACAGTTATATAATTGGGATAACTTACCTGACCTGTACAACCATATATAGTTACTACTGATAATGTAACACTATAGAAGCCAGAAGTATTATAAATATGTGTCGGATTTTGTTGTGACGATGAATTTTCAACACCACTTAATGGATCACCAAACTGCCAAAGCCATGTAGAAATATTGCTACTTGATAAATCAGTAAAGTCTATTAATAATGGCTCGCACCCCGTTTCTAAATTTGCCACAAAATTCACATCAGGTAAAGGATGTACTGTAACAATAACAGTATCTTTTCCCATACATCCTGCTGCATCAAGTACTGTTAATATGTATGTTGTTGTTACTGATGGAGAGGCAATAGGATTAGAAATGCCTGCATTACTTAACCCTGCTGAGGGTGACCAGTCATAAATAACCCCTCCAGATGCTAATAATTGAATATTGTTGTTTAAACACAAGCTGGTATCTTCTCCTGCATAAGCTGGTGGTGGTGGAGAAAATGTGGCTATAACTTCATCGCTGGCAGTACAGCCATTAGCATCAGATACAGTTACAGAATAGGTACCTGCATCAGTGATGGTAATAATTTGTGTAGAATCACCTGTAGACCACAAATAGCTTGTATATATACCTGCATCTAAATCTGTACTGTGCCCTTCACAGAATGGCGCATTGCCACTTATGGCTGGTGTAAGTGCTGGTATAATGACAACATTAGTATTTGTAACCAGACTCGGACATCCATTAACAATCACTACCAAACCATATTGTCCTCCATTTCCAACTGTAGTAGGACTAATTACAGGATTTTGTGCGGATGATGTAAAACCTGACGGACCTGTCCATGAGTACGTAGCATTAGCAACAGTGTCAGCAACAAAGTTAATACCATCACCTTCACATACAGGTGAATTAACACTTACAACTGGTGCAGATGGTATAGGATATATAGTTAAAATAACAGTTGCTGCAGGGCTTTCACAGTTATTTACTGTTTGTGTGGCATAATAAGTATAAGAACCAACAGCATTCTGACCACTGGCATACGAACTGCCAGTAAAGAGAACGGGATTTAATGATGTGTTATTATACCAGTTTATGGTGCCTGTTCCTGTGGCAATAAGATTTGGTGTAGCTGAGCCAAAACAACTGGATGTATCACTTACTGTAGGTGCTGTTGGTATAGGGTGTATTGTAAGCGTAATCGTATCAGCTAAACTCTGACAAGTTGTTGAACCATCAGTCTGTGTAACGTAATAGGTATAGGTGTTAACTGCTGTTTCACCTGTCGCAAAAGGACTTCCTGTAAATATAGGTGTAGTCAGTAAACCATTGTCGTACCAGTTGATGGTACCAAGTCCTGTTGCTGTTAAGTCAGGTGTGGGAAAACCAAAACATTCTTCAACATTGCTGCTCGAGGGAGGAAGTGGCAAACTGATAATATTAAGATTAACTGTTGTTGCCGGCCCTTCACAGTTATTCTCAGTTTGTGCAACATAATAGGTGTAAATACCAACAGCAGTATGAGGTGTGGCAAATGAACTCCCTGTATTGACTATAGGTGGATTTAAAGTTGCATTATCATACCAGTTTAATACACCTGTACCCGTTGCAATTAGGGATGGTACTGTTTGACCATAACAAACATTAACATCGGATGCTTGGGGTGCTGTAGGTATAGGATGAATTATTAAAGTAACTGTATCAGAAATACTTTCACAATTATTCTCTATTTGAGTAACATAATAAGTATAAGTACCAACTGCAGTTTCTCCCGTAACAAAAGTGTTTCCAGTATTAATTGGAGTGTTTAATGACGGATCGTCGTACCATTGAACAGCAGCTGTTGCCGTTGCAGTGAATGAGGGTATCTGAGAACCGAAACAAGCTTCCAAATCATTTACTACAGGAACGACAGGAATAGGATGTATTGTTAAACTAATTGTATTATAAGGACTTACACAGTTGTTTTCTGTTTGTGTAACATAATAGGTGTAAGTGCCTACATTGGTGTGTGGAGTAGCATATGTTCCCCCTGTATTAACAACAGTAGTTAAATTAATATCACTATACCAGTTAATAGTACCCGCACCTGTTGCTGTTAAATCAGGTACTGGAGAACCATAACAACTATTTTCATCAGATACTTGAGGCGCAGCAGGTGTTTGATATATGGTAAGTGTAATTTCACTGGATGGGCCTTCACAGTTGTTTTCGGTCTGTGTTACGTAATAGGTATAGCTGCCCGCAGCAGTATGATTACTTACAAAATTATTTCCTGTATAAATAACAGGATTTAATGAGGAATTGGCATACCAGTTTAATGTGCCTGTGGCTATGGCTGTGAAATCAGGGGTAGGAAGACCTGTGCAGCTTTCAAAATCACTTACTGTTGGAGCTACAGGAATAGGATGTATGGTGAGTGTTACAGTATCAGCATTACTTTGACAACCAGTAGTCAAATGTGTCTGTGTTACATAATAAGTGTATGTTCCAACAGCAGTTTCTCCTGTTGCAAATGAAGAACCCGTAAATAATAGCTGTGTAAGATTAATGTCTCCATACCATTTTATAGTGCCAGTTGCAGTAGCAGATAAATTAGGAGTGGATTGTCCAAAACAAATACTCACATTATTTGCTTGTGGGGGCTGTGGTAATGCTATGATTGACAAAGTAACATTTGTTGCTTCACTTTCACAGCCATTCTCAAATTGTGTTACAAAGAATGTATATGTCCCACTGGCTTGTAAATTAGTAGTGTAGGTTGCACCTACACTTATTGGGGGGTATGTCAGACTTGAATCTGAATACCATTGAATAATTCCAGTGCCACTGGCAATCAAGTCGGGTACAGTTTGTCCAAAGCAAGAAGACTCATTTGAAGATGAGGGTGGTGGTGGAACAGGATTTATTGTTAATGTGACACCATAAGGCAAACTTTCGCAGTTATTGACAGTTTGTGTGAGATAATAATCATATACCCCGACATTTGATTCCCCTGAATTGTAAGATGTTCCGATATGTAATTCAGGAGGTGTCAGAGAGGCATCATCGTACCATTTAACGGTACCTGTGGCTGTAGCTATAAAATGAGTGATGTTTGTATCTCCATAACAAGCCAGAACATCATCAGCAAATGGTGTGGGTGGTATTGGATGAATAGTAAGCGAAATAGGTACAACTGGGCTTTCACAATTATTTTCAATCTGAGTTACAAAATAATTATAGGTATCAACGGCAGTGTGTCCTGTAGTATATGTAGCTCCTGTATGAATGGCTGGTGGTGTTCCTGTAGGATTATCATACCATTGTATAGTTCCTGAACCAATAGCTTCCAAATCGGGGACTGTAGCCCCATAGCAAACTTCTACATTGCTAACCTGAGGGGCATTAGGGATAGGATATATGGTTAAGATTACTGTTGTGGCAGGGCTTTCACAATTGTTTTCGCTTTGTGTTACATAATAAGT
>CAZVOS010000419.1:0-3825 GCA_964628845.1 uncultured Bacteroidales bacterium
TATAAAGACTCAAAAGTTTACAGACAAATAAACAATTCTTATAAAGACAACTATGATTACTTTTTAAATTCTGGCTTGAAAGAAGAATTGCTTAGATGTAAATTACTCATCCCATTTTACGAAACAACAGACACAGAAAACAAGAGTAATTTTTATAAGATTGTTGTTGTAGAAAGTATAAATACTATCATATATCCTTATGAGTGGTGTTTTTCGCAACTCAAAGATGCAGCTCTAACCACTTTAAAAATTCAAAAAAAATCTCTTGAATATGGTATGGTGCTTAAAGATGCTTCGGCGTATAACATTCAATTTTGGCGGGGTTCGCCTGTTTTGATTGACATCACATCCTTCGAAAAATATGTGGATGGCTCTCCATGGCAAGCTTATAAACAGTTTTTCCAGCATTTTGTTTGTCCTTTATTGCTGATGAAATATAAATCAGCCGAGTTTGGGCAAATGTCTAAACTATTTATTGACGGACTGCCTATTGAATTAACATCCCAGCTACTACCACTAAAAACATATTTTAATATAAATATTTTTACTCATATTCATTCACATGCACATTATCAGAAAAAATATAAATACAGCTATAAGGATTTAAAGAAACTATATATTGCAAAAGAAAAACAGATTCTACTTATTGATAACCTGATTCACTTTGTTGAAAAATTAAATCTAAAAGATATTAAAACAGAATGGGCAGACTACTATAGCCATACAAATTATTCTGAAAATGGTTTCATTCATAAGAAAGAACTTGTTAAAAAATTTACCGAGGATTTAGGTCTTAATAAAGTTATTGATTTTGGGGCTAATGATGGAACATTCAGCAGGATGTTTTCACAAAAAAACATTGAAACAATAGCTATAGATATGGATTCGTTAGCTGTTGAATTAAATTACCTTAAAGCAAAAACTGACAATGATTGCTTTATGACACCCGTTATAGCAGATATTAGCAACCCTAGCCCTGCCATTGGCTGGCAAAATATTGAGAGGAAAAGCTTATTAAAAAGATTAGATGGTGACTTAGGTTTAGTGCTTGCTCTGCTTCATCATCTTTATATTACACACAATTTATCTTTTAAGCACATGGCCGAATTTTTTTCTGGCTTATGCCATTACATCATTGTTGAGTTTATTCCCTTAGAGGACAGTCAGATTCAAAAAATGATTTTAAACAGGACTGATAATTATGCCCCATATAATGATGCAAATTTTGAGGAATCGTTTCAAGAGTTTTTTAAACTTTTAAGAAAGGAAAAAATTTTGGAATCGGGCAGGTATTTATATTTATTTGAAAAATCTATTATATAAAAATGTTTAAAAAGACACCTATATTCCCTTTTCTTATAGCCCTATATCCTATACTTTTTCTTTATGCCCATAATATTGACGAGTTATTCCCTTATACTTTATTAATACCTTCCCTTACATCTGTTTTTATATGCTTATACACATATCTTACTTCTGTTTTATTGACTAAAAGTAAAATGAAAGCTGCTCTTATCACAAGTATCTTCTTAATGTGTTTTTATACTTTTGGAGCAGTTCAGGATTTTTTTATTCTTCATATTTTATCTTCAAAAATTATTTACATATTATTTCTCGTTGTTTCTTTTCTCTACCTGACGTGGCGTATTATTCTCTATTTTACTGAGGAAGAAAAGGAAGAGAAAGCAATAAAACTTGGTATTTATATTTATCTATTATCTGGTTTATTTTTTCTAAATATTTTTGCCTCCTATTTAACAGGAAATGGATTTAAAATTAGCAGTCTGCTTATACTTCTTTTTGCTCTTGTATTTTTATTTGGCTTTGCCAATTCAATTGTACGTTTTTTATTAAACAAATTAATAAAATATTTGCCTGGTTTTCAATATTTTTTAACCATATTTTTTATAATTATTTTACTTTATATTGTAACTTATCAAATTGGTTTTGATGGTATTACACACCGTAAACTCATCCCTGTTGCCTGTTCATTTCTTATTTTTATTTTAGTTTTTAATTATTATTATAAAAATCATAATATCAAAAAATACAGCTTTATAAGTCTGTCAGTCATTATCTTGGCATTCGTATTTATTTTGCTTTATAAATATTCTTTAAAACTCTTTTTCAACCTAATTCCCGAATTGGTTATAAGTCTGGCAGCTATAAGTATTGTTTTAAAAATAGTTTTTTCAAATAAAACTTTCGAAAAACTTAATCCTGTATTAAATATAAGTTTACTGTTTCTTATAGCTTTCCCTTTATTTACAATAATTAAATATGAAGTACCTTATTGGCAGAACAGGCATAATATTTCACATCCTCATATCATCAAAAACGAAAATACAGAACAAGTATTATATCCCATATATTACATTGTGCTTGACGAATATGCATCAACACAAACCATAGAAGAGTTGTTCGCTTATGATAATACCCCCTTTGTAAGTAGTTTAAAAGAAAAGGGGTTTTATGTAGATGACTGGCAAACTTCATCAGATATTACTCAAGAAGTTATTGCCAGCGTCCTAAATTTAGGTAATTATCCCCGTAATTTGAGTGGCAGAGATAATTTCAGAGGGATTCAAAATAATTTTGTGGTGAAATATTTAAAAGCCCTGAACTATAAAATTATACAATATGATGTAATTCGGTACGAAAACAATTTTACATTTAACGGTACAGACAGTCTTATAAATTTACCTCTAATAGGCATACGTTCAAGAATAAGCGATTATAATGAAAAAATACTCTATTCTAGTATAATAAGAAGATACATTCCTCAGGAAAAAAGTTTTTACCGTACAGTTATAAATAATATTTTTAATTCATTGCCCGAAATACATAAAAATTTCATTAATGAGCCTTTTTTTTTATATGCACATTTTTCTTCACCTCATGCTCCTTTTGTATTCGATAGCACTGGCAATGAAATTGGCTTTCAAACAGATGGTTATCAATATTATTTAGGGCAATATGTTTATTTAAATTTAAAGACCGTGGAGATGGTTGACAAATTACTTGCTATACATGATGGCAAGTGTGTTATAATAATACAGTCTGACCATGGACCAAGAGAAGAAGAAACAGGGATTGTAACGAGTATCAAACAAAAAAGACAGATTTTTAATGCCCTGTATTTCCCTGATAAAAATTATGATAAAATTACTGATAGTGTCCGTATAAATATAAATACTTTTGCTTTTGTTTTTAACGAAATATTTGGGTCGCAATTTGATTTAAAAACGATACAACAGAGTTCTGATTAATGCCTCGCTAGCTCAGTTGGTAGAGCGACGCACTCGTAATGCGTAGGTCGCCGGTTCAAGTCCGGTGTGAGGCTCAAAATTTTATGGTTCTACCAAGCCCTCTATAACAGCATTTTTATATTTTGGTTTTTCTATTTCTTTTTTCAGGTTTTTTAATGAATTGTATGGGATATCAACACAGGCAGCATTTACTATAGAGGCAGGTACAGAGCCACCTGTAGAGCTGTGAACCTGATACACCACTTTGATAATACTTTTACTTAAGGGTGTAAACTCCCACAAGCCCTTTAAATAGGGTACCCTTACATAATCATCTTTTTCGGGTATATAATCTTTCATCCCTGTCAGTTCAATAGTAACTACCTTGGTCTTTTTATCCTGACTTAGTATGTATTTAATTACAATATCTCTATCGGTAACAGGCCAAGGAGCTGTTTGAACAAAGTAATTAACACCTTCTGTTTTATTGATAATACTTAGATTTTTTGATTCAGTACAATCGTAAAGCCAGTTTTTCTGATTGTCAACATCATCAAGCAAGGCAACCAGACAGCTT
>CAZVOS010000420.1:0-3822 GCA_964628845.1 uncultured Bacteroidales bacterium
AAGTAGATGCTCCTAAAACAAAACTGGCACAGGGATATTCATAAAGCAAATTTTTAATTTTTTTAATACTGGGTGCATGATTAAGTTCATCAATCCATACACCTTCGGGCAATGCTGTTTCGGGAGCAACAATAAAAATTGTATTGGGTGTTATTTTCTTTTTCGCAAGGTTTAAAATTTTTTCTATCTGTTCTTCGGTTGTCATGCTGCCAAATTTCTCAGTATAGGGATTAATATTAGGTTGTACAACAACAATTTCTACAGGATTTTGGAACTCTCTATAATTATTATAAATTGTCAATGATAAACTAATTGGTAATATTATAATCACACAGACAAATGAGATATTTACAATAAGCTGCTTTTTTATCAATGGTTTATTAATAATAAGTTTTATTAATTTATAAATAAAAATATTGCTTAACAAAATCCATAAAGCACCTCCAAATGTCCCTGTATACTCGTACCATTGAATATATTTGTAATAATGTGCAAAACCATTACCAAGATTCAGCCACGACCATGATAAATCCCAATCCAGATGCAAATACTCAAAGCTAATCCAATACACTATTAATGCCAGATACCCGCATTGTCCCTTCGCAAACTGTGCTTTATATATATTACGACGCGTAACATGGAAAAAGAAAAATACCAATGCCATAAAAAGACTGTTGAAAATTATAGCCATAAGTGCCCCGAAAAAACTAGCATAATAAACCCACCATGTAGTAAGAAAATTCCATATAAAAAAACTGATATAAACATATAATAGAACTGCAAAACGAGAATTATTTGAACGATTCTGATACAATACATCCTCTAATAATAACAAAGGCACAAACGCAAACAATAATATAAAAGAGAAACCTTGAGCCGGCCAAGAAATACTTAATAACAATGCTGTAAACACTGACAGTAATATTAAATACATTTTTCTCATAAATCCATTAGTTTTTTCTTACTCTTTTTTTTATTATTGATTCTGCTATTAATAAATCAAAAGGCGTGGTAATTTTAATGTTTTCTTCATTGCCTTCAACCAGCCAAATATTAATACCCATTGCTTCAACAACTGAAGCATCATCAGTAAATGAAGAATTATAATCCTGTGTATAAGAATCTATAATAATATCTGTTCTAAAACATTGCGGTGTTTGAACTGCCTTTAAACAGTCTCTTTTTTGGGATATACTTTTGTCATTTTCAATCATTCTTACAGAATCTTTAATAGAAATAACAGGTATGGCACTCCCATATTTCTCAGCAATATCAAAACATGATACAATAACCTCTTTTGATACAAAAGGACGTACTGCATCATGAATAGCGACTATTCCATCATCCTTGAGTAAAGAAACTGCATTCTTAACCGATTCAAAACGTATTTCTCCTCCTTTCTGAAGCGTGTGGATAATATTAAAATTAAACTTTTTAATTAATTGACTCCAATAACTAAAATATGATTCAGGTAGTACTATAATTTTCTCTGATTCAGGTAAAACCTCATTAAAAGCTTCAATTGTGTGCATTATTATAGGTTTCCCAGATAATTCAATAAATTGCTTAGGCACAGAGTTTTGCATCCTAATCCCTGTTCCACCACCTACTATGATAACATATTTCTTCAAGACACTAAACTATAGAATCAACATGGCATCGCCATAAGTAAAGAATCTGTATTGTTCGTTAATGGCTTCTTTATAAGCTTTCTGTAAAAAGTCGATATCACAAAATGCAGCAACCATTATCATCAATGACGATTGGGGTAAATGAAAATTAGTTATTAGAGAATTGGCAATCTTAAAATCATAAGGAGGATAAATAAACTTATTAGTCCAACCATTATACGATTTTAATCTCCCAGAAATAGTTACCGATGATTCCAATGTTTTTAAACTGGTTGTTCCTACTGCACAAACCTTATGTTTATTCTCTTTTGCTTCGTTTACAATTTGAACAGTATTTTCATCAATTATTATCTCTTCCGAATCTGTTTTATGTTTGCTCAAATCCTCAACTTCAATCGCCCTGAAATTGCCTAAACCCGTATGTAAAGTAATATCCGTAAATAAAACCCCTTCAATCTGTAGAACTTTAACCAGTTCTTTACTGAAATGAAGACCTGCTGTTGGGGCTGCTACACCCCCCTCATATTTGGCAAAAACAGTCTGATACCTTTCCCTGTCTTCATATTCAGTTGGTCTTTTAATAATTTTAGGAAGCGGTGTCTCCCCCATATCATCTATAATGGCCTTAAATTCTTCAAAAGAACCTTCATAGAGAAATCGCAGTGTTCTGCCCCTTGATGTTGTATTGTCTATAACTTCGGCAACAAGAGCTTCATCTTCCCCAAAATATAATTTATTTCCTATTCTGATTTTACGCGCAGGATCAACTATAACATCCCATAATTTGGATTCTCTGTTAAGTTCTCTTAAAAGAAAAACTTCAATTTTTGCTCCTGTCTTTTCTTTTACACCATAAAGCCGTGCAGGAAATATTTTTGTGTTATTAACAACCATAATATCTCCATCTCCAAAATAATTTACAATGTCCTTAAATATTTTATGCTCTATTGTTTTGGTCTTTCTATCTAATACCATTAAACGACATTCATCCCTCTTCTCAGATGGATATTCAGCAACAAGTTCTAATGGTAAATGAAATCTAAAATCAGATAATTTCATAATTATTATGTATTAAGACAATGAAAAACAAAAGTGCAAAGGTAATACATCTTAAAAGCGAAGTCAAGTGTTTTTTAATTTATTTTTTAACTATTTTTGTATTTGATTAAAAAAATTAATTCAAAACTATCTAATATTAATAGTTAGTTGAATTGTTATCATTATTTAATGTTAAATATCCATTAAAATATATATGAAAAGATTTATACCATTCTTAATTAAAATATTTATTCCATTCTTACTACAGGCACAGTCTTTTGAAATAGGTCATCGCTCAATTACTTACAACGACCCTGCACGTTCCCGTAATATTCCTGTTCATATTTACTATCCAGCATTAAGTCCTGGAGATAACGTAGCTGTTGCTAACGGACAATTCCCTCTTATTGTTTTCGGACACGGATTTGCTATGTCGTGGAGCGCTTACAATAATATCTGGGAATTTTTAATACCTTATGGCTATTTCATCGTATTCCCAACTACTGAAGGAAGTCTTATTCCTGCCCCTAACCATGGCGAGTTTGGAAAAGATATATTTTTTTTAAACGAAAAAATGAAAAGTGAAAGCACAAACCCATCCTCTCCTTTTTATCAAAAATTAAATAATAAATCTGCTTTTATGGGACACTCTATGGGTGGAGGAGCTGCTTTTCTTGCTTCAGCAAATAATTCAAATTTTAACACACTTATTGCACTGGCACCAGCCAATACATCTCCCTCTGCTATTGATACTTGCCCATACATTAATACACAAACCTTGATATTTTTCGGTGAAAACGATGGCGTAACTCCACCCTTAGAACATCAATTGCCAATGTATGATTCACTATCATCCGACTGCAAAACAATTATTGGCATTTTAGGTGGAGGACATTGCTTTTTTGCAAACTACAATTTCTATTGCGCCACTGGAGAAGCAGCTACAAACCCACAACCCACTATAAGCCGTCAGGAGCAACATGATATCTTATTCGACTTTCTTAAACCCTATCTCGATTTTATCCTTAAAGACAATGCCTCTTCTGAGCAAATCTTTCTGGATTCTTTAGTCAATTCAAACCGTATTGTATTTCAAAGACAATGTATCAATAACCAATTAAATAAAATTGATAAAATACCATTTCACATTTTC
>CAZVOS010000421.1:0-3802 GCA_964628845.1 uncultured Bacteroidales bacterium
CGTCAGATTAGCACATTGGCTATACCCTGTATCTGTATCAAAGAAATACTCAACTTCGGTAATGTCAGGCAATAGGTCAACAGTTGTATTGTTATCTAATATAAAACGGTAGAGGTGTGTTTGTCCCCATGCATCCTGGTCTTTTGCACGTATTCCTAGAATGTGAAAACCAGGTGTGAGTGTGCTTAAATCAGCAATTGGATTAATTGAAATTATACTGTCTTCTGTTATTGCCAGATTGTTAGCACTGCCATAACCATTATCAATATCAACAAAATATTCTGCATTTGATAAATTAGGCAGTAAGTCAACAGTAGTTTTATTGTCTTTAACAAAACGGTAGATGTGGGTTTGTCCCCATTCGTATTCACCATTCATGGCTCTGAGACCTATGAAGTGAATACCTGGGCCAGTAGTAGAAAGCAAAGCAGTAAAATCAATTTCAATGAGCGTGTCCTGAGATATGGGGATGTTTGTAGCCAATCCATAGCCAGGGTCAACGTCAACGAAATATTCTACTCTTATAATGGTATCGGCTAATCCCAATGCATGGACTCTTAAAAAAGGAGCCATCAGCAGGAACAATACCATTAATACTATATATTTCCTTATATATTTCATATTTAGCGGTTCGATTTTATTTTTACTGATGCAGGTAAGCCGGATGTAGAAGAGCCCGAGCTGGGCGCAGAAAAGAAATACACCGCAGGGAGGTCGGGCATACCGGAAAGTACATAAGGCGAAGGGCCACCAAACATGCCGATGTCAGTACCATCTGTACCTGCATTTTTAGCCGGATTGCCAACAACATTTTTTAATTTATATTTTCCATCACTACTGGAACTCGACAAATTCAACACATCAGCAATAGTCACATTGCGTTGGTTGTTGTTGCCACTGGGAAATTGGGTTAAATTGCATATATTGTTTGCAATAGAACAATTTGCTAAAACAACGGTACCGTCCATAAGGATGTTGTTTGCAATGAGTGAGTTCTGCACTTCTATTCCTGTATTAAATACATTGTTTAACACCTCACCACTGCAATAGAACGTCATTATTAAAGCTCTATAGGATGATGATGTATATGCATTAGATATATAGTTATTGCGTATCAACAAATTATTGCTGTTGTCGTTTGCTTTAACAGTATAAGGAACGCCCCCATTTACATGTATGTAATTCTCAACTAAAACAATGTTTGAGGCATTTATTTCAACAGCATGTACGGTTGTAGAACCGGAATTGTAATACTTATAAAACCTGTTCCTTTTTAAAACAACATTATTGGCATTAATCTTAACTAACGAAGAAGTTGTATTTTCATTAAAAAAATAAACCCCCATTACAACACTACCCTCTGAGCCGGCAGCAAAAACTGTTTGACCAACTACAGCATTGGCAACATTGGCCTGTGTTTGAGGATTATCACCTAAAAAGAATCCAGGTCCTATCACTATAAGTTTTTTTGTAAAGGTAATACCTGCATAATGCGAAGATGAGGCCTCGAGGTAAAGTGTGTCGCCGGCTAAAACATTGGGGTCGTTCTGAGCGGCAGTCAAAGAAGTGTAATGTGCCCCTGCACTTGTATTGTTATTAACTCTGTATTTGGCGGCATGTAGCGAAAAAGTAATGAGTATTAAGAATAAAAAGGTAAAGCATTTTTTTGTTTTCATAATTATTATGTTTTAGGGTTTATCGGTTTGATTTTATTTTAACAGATGTTGGTAAGCCCCCTGTTGTTGTACCTGTGGGCTCTCCCCAAAAGAAATAAACAGCAGGCACAGGAGGAACACCACTTAAACGATAGGGAGAATTTGTTCCGAATGGACCGCAGTCAACGCCTCCTAAACCATAACCCTTGGCAGGATTACCTGGGTCATCAATAAGTTGAAATTTGCCATCGGTACTTGGGAATGAGTTCTGAAAAACAAGGTTCATATCCACATTTTGTTGATTGTCGGGCAAATTGAATTGCGTGGCATTACCAATATTGGCTTGCACATTACATACTGAAAAACTTGCGGAACCGCTTATCATGATATTGTTGTAAACATTTGAATTGACCAGATTCAGGTTGCGGTCAAACACATTGTTGTTGATCTGGGCCTGACTGCCTGCCGACATCGTAATACAAGAACCGTTGCCATACGGGTTCAGAATAATGTTGTTTGTGATTATAACTCCGGTAACGTTATTGTTAAAATAAACTGTTGGGTTATTATTCCATGAACCGGTTGAATTTCGGATATAATTTTGTGAAATGATAATATTTGTCATGTTGTTAAGAATGGTTATGCACATATCATCACCTGTTGTAAAACGGTTGCGGGTAATGACGATATTGCTGTCGGAAACAGTAATCTTGCCGCTTATTGTTAAGCCTTGAATGACAGTACCATCAGAGCCATCATGAAGACTGAATGAAGATACAGTGGCAGGGTTTGGATTGGCTTGGGTCATATTGTTTTCAGGAAGAAAATAACCAGGACCAATAAATACAAGTGGTTTGGTAAGTGTAAAACCTGCATAAGTGAGTGATGTACCTTCAATATATAGTGTATCACCAGGAGATGCAGCGGCAATAGCATCGGGAATATTAGAAAAATGAGCCCCGCCACCAGTGTTGTTAACCCTGTATTTGGCTGCTTGTAATGTACATACAGTTGCCAGTATAATTGCAAAAATTAAAATTGTTTTTGTTTTCATTTTTTGTTTGATTATTTAAGATTTTGTTTAATAATTTTTCATTACAATATAGATTAACCGAGGGATTCAGCCCTCGGTTAACGGTTATCATTATCAGTCTTTAATACACCTTATTGTATGTCCAGCATTAATGCCATTCATATAATAATCAGTAATATCTGTGTCGGCATAAGATACATAAATAAAATAATAGCTGTTAGGGAATCCGGAAACAACATCGGAGGTCCAGATATAAGCCCGTTCTGTTTGATAATAAAAGTTGCCGTCGCTTTGGTGCATATACCCCGAAGGCATTACAGAAAGTCCACTGGTATTATTAGAACCCTGGTCATTTCCAATGCGGCATACGCTTGCAGCATAAGTCCAGACAAATCTTTCTGCCACGGATTTTCCAATATCAGCAGTATTGATGCCGCAGTAAAAATTATTACTGCTTAAATATGTTTTCAGTTGGCTCCAGTCGCTTAAAGAAGCTACGCGCCAGCCGGCAGGACATAAATTGCCTGTTATCATGGCATAGCCGTTATAAAGTTTGCCGTAAATGGCATCATTTGATGGCTGGTTATTCACATGGCACCATGCTCCTGAACTCAAACTTCCCCACCCTGTGCCACCTGCCACATAAGGTATGGGTGTTCCGTTTTTGTAAGTGCTCGTTCGTAATTCGCTTTTTAACCAGCACTGAGTTCCAATTTGTACGGTCTGATATGCATTGCCGTCTAAATCAACAACATAAGGAAAATTAGCACAAGTATTTGTTTCTATGTCAAACACATATGTAGTATCTGCTTGAGGTGCATCAGAAATTGTTGATACGCCAAGTGCAGGTAGTCCCGCTGAAGTAAAAGCCACAAAAGCCAAATTGTCGCCAGGTACCCATTGAAAATTTTTACTGCCAGTTTTTGGTGAAAGAACGGCTTGCTTGCCGAGGTATTCAAGTTTTGTTGTCAGATACTGATTGGCTTTTTTGTTTAATCGAATTGAATGGATGTCACTTTTGGTCATAATGCTTAATATTTGCACCCCAGAACCCCCACCTGAGTATTTGATACTATGATTACCAATATTCAAGAATCCCTCATAAACAGCCAGC
>CAZVOS010000422.1:0-3800 GCA_964628845.1 uncultured Bacteroidales bacterium
TCCTTAGAATTTCAGTTAATGAAAAGTAATATCACTGTTCATATGGACGAATTAGATGATTGTAATGCAGATGAAGTACTTATTAGCCAGATATTTTCAAATTTATTAGATAATGCCATAAAATATAATGACAAGCCCAATGGAAGTATAAAAATAAGCAGTAAAACAGAAAATTGGAAAGTGATATATTGTATAGAAGATAACGGGCCTGGCATTCCAGAAAAATATCATAAAAAGATATTTGAAATATTTCAACGCTTAAATTCTTCTATTACTGGCGAAGGCCTTGGATTAGCTATTGTTCATAAAATAATCGAAAAACATAATGGAAAAATCTGGCTTGAATCGGAGATTGGGAAAGGAGCTAAATTTTTTATAGAACTTCCTGTATAATTAAAGTTTATTTTGTATATTTGTAATAAAATTATTTAAAATAAAATGAAAACAAAAATCGACCAACCTTTAATATTTATTGTTGATGATGATGAGGCATTTTCTATTTTGGTTATTAAAGAACTCAACAATGCAGGATATAAGAAAATAGAAGTTTTTAACAATGGGAGTTTGATGTTGGATAATTTAAGTAAAAAACCAGATATTATTTTTCTAGACTACACCCTTGAGCCAGAGCTTAATGGCATGGATGTGCTTAAAATGATTAAAGATAGGAAAAAGGACATATATGTCATCATGTTTACAGCAGCAGAAAAAATTGAATTAGCTATTGATTCTTTACGATTAGGGGCCTACGATTATGTTGTTAAAAATGAAAATTCTTTTAACAAAATTATCAATCGTATAAAAAAGATAATCAAGGAAAAACAATTTTATGAACAATCAAGATAAAGAACTATATTTTTATTTTAACTTAAAATATTTTTTTTTCAGAATAAAATATTATACATTCGCAAAAAAAACATTCACCAAGTTTTTACCTTAATAAATTATGAATAAAAATATTGTTATTATTTCAGTAGAAGATGACCCTGGACATGCGGTATTGATAGAAAAAAACCTTAAAAAATCAGAAATTATTAAAGATATTATTAAATTTAATAACGGTGAAGATGTACTTAATTTTTTATTAAAAAAAGTGGAGCCCCACCGTGAAAAGAACACACAGTATGTATTGCTTTTGGATATACGGATGCCACGTATTGACGGACTTGAAGTTTTAAAGAAAATTAAAGAGGATGATGAGTTAAAAAAAATGCCAGTCATTATACTTACAACAACTGATGACCCTAAAGAAATTGAATTGTGTTATAGATTAGGTTGTAATAATTATATAACAAAACCTGTTGATTATGATAAATTCAGTGATATTTTAAAAAATCTCGACAGTTTTCTTAAGATATTAAAATTGCCATCGATAAACGGAGAAGAAATAGAATATCGCATATATAATAACTAATTTTCAAACTGAAATATTCAGGAATGGGAAAAGAATTGCCGAGTAAAAAGAAAAAAATTCTGGTTATTGAAGACGATGTTGCTCTCAACCATCTGATACAAAAGAAGCTTAAAAGCGAAGGTTATGAAACTTATGGCGTTCATTCAGATAATGAAGCTTTAAAGTTCATTGAGAATAACAACTTCGATTTGGTTCTTATAGACTACATTCTTAATAATACTGATGCCAGATTAATTATTAATAATCTTTTTAACGGACAACCAGATACACTTCCTTTTGTTATTATGACAGGCAATGGGGATGAGCGCATAGCTGTTGAGATGATGAAAATGGGGGCTTTGGATTATTTAGTAAAGGACGTAGCATTTTTAGAACTGCTGCCTTCTACGGTAAAACAAGTTTTAGAACATATCCAGACAAAAAACAAGCTTATGGCTTCGCAGAAAGAGCTTGAACAAAGTGAACTCCGTTACCGTTTACTTGCTGAAAACACTAATGATTTAATAGATAAAAAAAATGAAAAGGCAGAGTTTATCTATGTTTCTCCAGTATGTAAAACACTATTGGGTTACAATGAAGATGATATGCTTAACAAAGCCATTTATGAATTTGTCCATCCTGAAGATAAGGATTTATTGATTTCATATCACAAAGACTTGTTTTCAAATCAGAATAAATCAATTATTAAATATCGCTTTCGCAATAAAAATGGTCATTATATATGGTTTGAAACGAATACAAATGTTTTAAGAAATCCTGAAAATGATAGAATTATTGAATTGGTTTCAGTTTCGAGGGATATTACTGAACAAATTAACACCTATAATCTTATTAAAGAAAAAGAGGCAGCCGAATTGGCCAATAAAGCTAAATCGGAATTTCTCGCAAACATGAGCCACGAAATCCGTAATCCTATGGGTGCTATAATTGGTATGACAAATACATTGCTCAAGTTAAAATTAACACCCGACCAAATAAAATATATTAATTCCATTAAGATTTCTTCAAGCAATTTAATGAACCTTATCAACGACATACTTGATTTCTCAAAGATTGAAGCCAAACATATAGAAATTACAAGTATAGATTTTAACATAAAAGAGGTGGTTGAAGAAATTGTTTTTATGTTCGAAAGTCAGGCATCAGAAAAAAATATAAAAATTTCATATACAATTGAAGATGGCGTATATTATTATTTAACAGGTGATATGCTGAAGCTCAAACAAATACTAACGAATCTTATAAATAATGCCATTAAATTTACCGATGAGGGCGAAATTAAAGTTACTGTAGAGCAAACTTTTGACAATAAAAATTCCGTTGGTATTAAAATTATCGTAAGTGATACAGGAATAGGTATTAAAAATGAAGATTTTGGGAAGCTTTTCAAATTATTTACACAAATAGACAGCACACCTTCAAAGAAATATGCAGGTACTGGTTTGGGACTAACTATTGTTAAACGTCTTGTAGAATTGTTAAGTGGCTCTATAGATTATAAAAGTGAGTATGGCAGGGGCACCTCTTTTATTATAAACATACCCTTCAATAAAAGTGCAAAAGCTACACTTACTTATGAAGATTTATGGCAAGAAACAAAACCTGAAGCCGAACTTAACGACATCAGAATCCTTCTGGCAGAAGATGATGCCATCAACCAGTTGTATCTTAAAAGTTTTTTGCAATCGTTTAATTGTGAGGTTGATACAGCATACAACGGAGAACAGGCCTTGGAAAAATTTAATAAAAACCATTATAATATTATTCTAATGGATGGCCAGATGCCTAAATTAGATGGTTTCGAAACAACACGCATCATCAGAAAACTCGAAAAAGACAATAAAATCAAACCTACTCCTATAATAGCCATTACAGGTTATGCCATTACAGGTGATAAAGACCGCTTTATATCATCAGGAATGGACGACTACATAACCAAACCAATAAATGAGAACAAACTTATTGAAGTCATTAAAAAATATTGTAAATAAATATATTTACGATTTTTCAACTTCATTTTCATTAATCATAACAACAGCATTCGGATAATTACTTTTGAGTCTCTCTTTTTAAAAAACTCGGTGTCCTCTTAACAAAATGACTTCTACTGTGTGATGCCGAAGCAGATATAATGTTTATTCTGAGTACTGGCTGAAGCATCAAGAAAAAGAAAAAAAATGCCCAAACAAGCTTCAACAAAATATTGGTTGTTTGCAATTATAGTATTACTTTTGTACATTAAAAAATATTAAAATTATGTTAGGATTTATTAAGAAATTTTTTGGTACTAAGTCAGATAAAGACATCAAGCTAATTATGCCCTTGGTTGATGAAACAATAGAATGCTATAAATCAATTTCACAACTCGACAACGACAGTTTAAGGG
>CAZVOS010000423.1:0-3796 GCA_964628845.1 uncultured Bacteroidales bacterium
AAAAACTCCATAACAATGACAGTCCAGAAGTTCTTGTTGAAAGACCTTACTCCTGTATTATCTTCTTTTTCTATATTCATAAAATAATATTTATTTCCGAGGTTGTAAAAATAGCTAATAAAACTTAAATCAAGGAGGTTTTATAAGCCGCTAGTGATATTGAAAAATTTTTTTTATGTTTTTTTGTTTATATAAAATTTTTTACTAATTTTGCAGTCCTAAAAAAATCAAAAAAAAGAGAGGGTCCGTTCGTCTAGGGGTTAGGACGCCAGGTTTTCATCCTGGAAACAGGGGTTCGATTCCCCTACGGACTACAACATTTAAAAACATATAAGATGGCAAACCATAAATCTGCATTAAAAAGAATCAGGACAAATGAGAAAAAACGTATTTTAAACAGGTACAAAGCTAAAACCATGCGTAATGCTGTTAAGAAGCTCAGAGGACTTACCGACAAAGCCGAAGCAGCAGCCATGTTGCCTAAGGTAATTTCTATGTTAGATAAGAATGTTAAGGTTAATATCATACATAAGAACAAATCAGCCAATCTTAAATCGAAGCTTACAAAAAAGGTGAACGCTATAGCATAGATTCTGAACACATAAGAAAGAGGGCTGTCTATATTTAAAGGGATAGCCCTTTTTTTATTATAATGAAAATTGATATATGAACAATTTAAAGAATAAAGCCATTAAGAATTGGTCGGCAGATGACCGTCCTCGTGAGAAGTTTCTTAATAAGGGCAGGAATGCTTTAAGTGATTCTGAGCTTATAGCCATACTTTTAAGTTCTGGTTCAGTAGATGAGAGTGCTGTTGACTTAGCCAAACGGATACTGGGTGATGTGTCGCACAATCTTCTGGAACTTTCCAAGCTTGACATCAACGCCCTTAGGAAATATAAGGGTATTGGTACTGTTAAAGCCATAACACTGGCAGCAGCTCTTGAATTGGGCAGGCGTAGGCGAGAAGCTGAGGCACTGAATAAAAAGAATGTAAGGTGCAGCAAAGACATATTTGAGTTTATGCAAACAGAGCTTGGGGATAAGCCCTATGAAGAGTTCTGGCTTATAAACCTGAATGTGGCCAATAAGATTATCAACAAAGTGGCTATAGGTGAAGGGGGATTGTCGCAGGCCACAGTTGACATAAGGCGTATATTTAAAGCATCACTTGAGAGCAATGCATCGTGCATTATCTTATGTCATAATCATCCTTCGGGCAATACACAACCGAGTAATAATGATATTGAACTGACCAAGAAGATAAAAATGGCGGGAGATGCCCTTAATATAAAACTTCTTGACCATGTGATTATAGGGGAGGAACATTTTTATAGTTTTGCAGATAATGGTTTAATATAGTACTATCTGTACAGGGCTTTAATCATCTCTTCGTTATACATCTCGTGTATGAGTCCATCGGGGAGTCCAATTTTGGGGACATAGATAGTTTTGGCATTAATAGCTTGCATGATGGCAATAAAAATTTCGGATGCAGGTTCAATCACATCAGCTCTATCGGGGCGCATACCCATTTTTTCGATACGGTCTATAATAGAAGTTTCTTTTATTTGCTGATAGGCCTTTAGGAGGTTTTTGTAAGTGAGCAAACGTTCTTCGTAATCTCCATAAATTTTAGCCAATTTATTAATATTACCTCCTGAGCCGATGCAGATGAGATTTTCAATTTTACTGCCATAATATGAGAGCCAGCTTTTCATTCTTTCCCATTCGGTTGGTTCGTCTTTTTTAAGCAGCATGCGTATGGTTCCTATACGAAAAGAATTTGAATTGACCAATTTATGGTTTTTCACGACTGAGATTTCGGTACTGCCCCCACCTACATCTACATAAAGGGCATATTTGTATCTGCAATCCGATTCAATAACATCGGTGGCACAGACAATTCGGGCTTCTTCCAAGCCGTCAATAATATTTACATCAACACCTGCTTTTGCTTTTATTTCTTCAATTATTTCCCATTTATTAGAGGCCTCACGCATGGCTGCAGTGGCACAAGCTTTATATGTGATGGGCTTATATACATCTATAAGCATTTTATATGCTGTGATGGTCTGGATGAGGTTTTTTCTTTTTTCATCGGAGATGTAACCTATATCGAACACATCTTCACCAAGTCGCACTGGTATTCTGATAAGTGAAGCTTTTTCGGCAACAATAAGGTTCTTTTTTTCGAATATATTCGCAAAATATAATCGAACAGCATTACTTCCAATATCTATAGCTGCAAAAAGCATATCATTAATATTAATTATTGAGTTGTTCTTTTAAATATCTATAAATCTCTTTCTGTGCCTGCACTTCTGACTTTCCAATTCTATTATAAGTGTTAATTTGTTGATGGTTTAAGTGTCTTGCTTTTACATTATCTTTCAACTGAATATCAAGAATTTTTCTTAATTCATCCTGCAGCTTTTTGTCATAAACAGGGCAGGTAACTTCTATACGGTGTTCAATGTTACGCCTCATAAGGTCTGCAGATGAGATAAAGAATTTTTCTTTACCACCGTTAAAGAAATAATAAATACGGGAATGCTCCAGGAAGCGGTCGACGATGCTTATGGCTTTTATGTTTTCGCTAAATTTTTTATATTCGGGCATCAAAACGCAAATACCTCTGGCAATAATTCTTATTTTAACACCTTTATTGCTTGCTTCATAGAGTTTTTCCACAATTTTTTCATCAACTATGCTGTTTAGTTTTAAAGTGATGAGTGTTTTTTTCTTGAGCTGTGCATTTTTAATTTCATTATTAATTAAGCTTATGAATTTTCTTTCAAAATTAAAGGGTGATATAAAGAGGTTATTTGAATTAAATGGTTGGTAATTATTTTCCAGGGTTTCGAATACTTTACTAACTTCTTTGGTTATTCTCACATCAGAAGTGAGAAGACTATCATCGGCATATATTTTAGCAGTCTGTTCGTTAAAATTGCCTGTACCCACATTGGCATAAAGAACAGGGATGTTGTTTTCGATACGTTTAATAAGAATTAATTTAGAATGTACTTTATAAATAGGTATGCCATGTATGACTTTAACCCCTTCTTCGACTAGTGTTTTGGACCAGTATATATTTGCTTCTTCGTCGAAGCGTGCCTGAAGTTCGAGAAAGACAGTAACCTTTTTGCCATTACGAGCAGCATTGACAAGGGCATTAATCACATTTGAATTTTTGGCCACACGGTACAGAGTCATTTTAATTGAAGCCACATCTGGATGAATAGATGCTTCTCGCAGTAGGTCGATGATATAATGGAACGACTGATAAGGGAAATGCAAGAGTATATCCTTAGTTTTAATAATATTTAAAATGCTTTTGGCATTTATCAGGTCTTTATGAGGCAGGGGTTTCATGGGTTTAAATTCAAGGTGTGGAGAACCGATATTGGGAAAATCCATGAAATCTTTAAAGTTGTGGTATCTATCTCCTGCAACAATGCTGTCTTTTTTAGTTACTTTCAATTTACGCAGAAACATGTCAAGCATATTTTGAGGCATTTCTTTATCATAAACAAATCTGACGGCTTTGGCTTTCTTGCGTTGTTTAAGACTTTCGGCAACAAGTTCCATAAAGCTTTTCGACACATCATTGTCAATGTCGAGCTCAGCATCTCTCGAAAATTTTATAGTATATGCCTTATATGTATCATAATTAAAAATTGAGAACAAATCATTAAGACAAAACCTGATAACATCATCAAGAAGGATGATATATTTTTTATTATCAATTTCTGGGAGCACAAGAAATCTTGACAGAATAGAGGCAGGAACT
>CAZVOS010000424.1:0-3793 GCA_964628845.1 uncultured Bacteroidales bacterium
TGGCACAAAGAGCTGGTTTGAACCCTTATAACTATGTGCAGGTAAATATCAGAGAGCAATGTTCTTGGGCACATTCCGACAATCCCAAAAATGCGACCTTAAAAGCAATTCAATTAATAAAAGCTGGCATAGAAAAAGCCAGAAATTCAGTAGCACTTGAACCCATAATGATTGAAGCTAAAAACACAGCATTAGTAGTAGGAGCAGGTATTGCTGGAATGAAAGCTGCATTGGCTTTAGCAAATATTGGTACTAAAGTTATTTTAGTCGAAAAAGAACATTATGTAGGTGGTAGGGTAGCCCAATGGAATAAGTTGTTCCCTACAAATGAAACAGGTGAAAAAATAATAAAATCACTTTACGAACAGATTATTACTAAAGACAATATTTATTTATACACGGGAACCGAATTAATTTATAAATCGGGAAGTGTTGGAAATTTTATGGCGAAACTCAAAATTAAACCACGCTATTTTAAATCAGGATTTATTGTAGAAGATTGCCTTGATAAAGCTATAGATGCTTGTCCTGTTGAATTTGATGATCCGTTTAATTATGGGCTGACAAAACTCAAAGCCATTCATACCAATCATAAAGGACAATTTCCTGAATATCCTGTTATTGATATGCAGAAATGTAATATGTGTGGCAAATGTAAAGAAATATGCAAAGATATTGAACTTGAACAAAAGGAAGAAGAACTTGAAATTAATATTGGAGCAATACTACTTACAACTGGTGCCGAATCGTATGAACCTACCACAGGTGAATTTGCTTATGGCGAAATCCCTAATGTCATTACTTTGCAGAAGTTTAAAAGATTAATCGCCATAAGTGGTAAAGAACTCACATATAACAATAAGAAAATCAATAACATTGCTTATATTTATTGTGTAGGAAGTCGCCAATATGAAGGCGAAAACCAGTATTGCTCACGTTATTGTTGTACGGCTGCTGTTTATACAGCTATCGAAGTGAAAGAGAAATTTCCTTATGTTAATAATATTCATTTAACTAGAGGAATGCGAACTTATGGAAAACAAGAAATTTTATACAACCAATCTAATGAGCAAAGAGATATTTATTTGCAATTTGAAGATACACCACCTGAAATAATAGAAAACAAAAAGAATATTACTGTAAAAGTAAATGACCTTCTCACTTTAGAGAAAACTGTTGAAGTGGACGTTGATTTGGTGGTACTTATTACTGGTATGGTGCCAAGAGAAAATAATGAATTAGAAAATATATTAAAAATTCCAATAGGGCGAGACAAATTTTATAATGAAATACATCCTAAATTAAGACCTGTTGAAACAATGATAGATGGTGTGCTAATTTCAGGAACTTGTCAAGCCCCAATGAATATCTCTGAAACAGTTAAATCATCATTGTCTGCCGTTGCAAAAATGAATTCACTCATCAGCAGTGGTGTTATTAAACTGGAACCTATTCTAGCAAAAATTGATAAATCAAGTTGCGAATGGTGTGATGCATGTACAAAAATTTGTCCTTTTACTGCCATAATAAAAACTGAATACAACGGAAAACCAGTTGCAGAAGTCAATGAAGCAAATTGTAAAGGCTGTGGTATGTGCTTACCTGTTTGTCCTACACATGCTATTCAACTTGTTGGCTATACTAACATAGAAATTGAAAGTATGATTACAGCTTTAGGAAGTAAATAATTTTTTGAAAAAATAAATAAAATGAGTAAAACTATTGATATTATTAAGGAAAAGAGAAAAGTTTCTCAAGAAGTTAAAGATAAAATTAAATCCTTTAACAATATAAGAAAAAGTATATTGAAAAGCTTGGAAAGTGAACAAAAAACTATTCCTCAAATTGCTGCTGAAATAAATATGCCATTAGAAATTGTAACCTACAATTTAATGACATTGATTAGATATGGATATGTTGTTGCGGGAGACATTGACGATATGGACGAATATTATTTTTATAATTTAAAGAAATAAAAGAAAATGGCTAAGATAAATCCTGATTTTTCAAAAGAAATAAAAGAATTTGGTGGCTTCGACCTTAATGCGTGCTATAATTGTGGCAATTGTACTGCTGTTTGCTCTTTGTCAACAGGAGATAATTCTTTCCCAAGAAAAATGGTAAGATATTCTGTGCTTGGTTTGGAAGATGAAATTAAAACTTCAGTTGACCCATGGCTGTGTTATTATTGCGGAGAATGCAGTGAAACATGTCCTCAGAAAGCCAACCCAGGCGAATTGATGATGACATTAAGAAGATATCTTACTTCTAAATACGACTGGACTGGTTTGGGACATAAATTATACACTTCTAAAATATGGGAATTCGGCACTATTCTTTTTCTCGCTGCTGTTGTTCTGGTATTATTTGTCTTTTTTCACGGACCTATGACTACAGAATTAACTGCTGATGGAGGTGTTAAACTGAATACTTTTGCACCATGGAAAACGATAGAAATTGGTGATTGGATTATGGCTGGGCTTTTATCTTTTTTCTTGCTTACAAATGTTTTTAATATGTATTTAAAAATTATCTGGAAAGATAAAACTGTAAAAATACCTTTTAAATTGTATTTTACGCAATTCTGGAAATTGATATTAAATTTTGCTACACAAAAAGAATTTGGTAAATGTGATACGCTGGAATCTAAAAAGAAAATCAAGTGGAATACCTATTGGCTCGTCCATTTATTATTAATGACAAGCTATGTAATTATGTTTACGATGATTGTTGTTTTCCTTGGGTGGTTTCAAACCGATAATATTTATGAATGGTGGCATCCTCAAAGGTCTCTGGGCTATTATGCAACATTTGGTCTTACTGTAGGCGTAGTTTATTTTTTTATAGCACGCCTTAAAAAGAACAATGAAAAGAGCAGACATTCTCATGTTACGGATTGGACATTTTTAGTTTTATTATTCTTAACAACTGTTACAGGAATACTTGTACATATTTTTAGAATTTATGGCATGGTTTACCCAACTTACTATATGTATGTTTTTCATTTAATGGTATTGTTCCCTATGTTGATGATTGAAGTCCCTTTTTCAAAATGGTCGCATTTAGCGTACCGTCCAATAGCTATATATTTTAATGAACTTAAACTTGCTGCTGTAAAATTACAAACAAATAAATAATTTAAATTATAACAAAATGAATACAAAAATTATTTTACTTATAGACGATGATAAAGATTTTTTAGCTGCACAAAATGTATTATTGGAACATTCAGGTTATAAGATTTATGAAGCATATTCTGGGGAAGAGGGCTATATAAAAGCACAGGAAGTAAGCCCTGATTTAATTATTCTTGATGTGAATATGGAAACAACAAATGCAGGTTTTGATTTAAACAGAAAACTGAGAAAAGACCCAAAACTAGCCACTACACCAATCATCATGTTAACAGGGATAGAAACTTATCAGGTTAGCTCTCAGATTTTAGAAATGTACACTGCAATGATTAGTAAAGACGACCCCAATTATTCAAAAGTATTAAAAACAGGAAACGCTTCTGGTGATATTGGTGTTCAATACATTGATGACAATGGTAATCCCTTTTATTTACCTTTAGATTGTTTTGTCCCTAAGATAAATTCAGAAACCTTATTACTTAAAGAAATTAAGCGTTTAATTGGCTAAAAAACCTTTAATTCCTAATAGGTATATTACGCAAGCTGCCTGGTTGATTAAAATCAGGTGGGGTATGGCATTGTGTGCCGTTCTTTTAATTACTATAAGTTATTATTTTAAATTTTTCGACCTGAATTATTTGGCACTGTATAGTGTAAGC
>CAZVOS010000425.1:0-3776 GCA_964628845.1 uncultured Bacteroidales bacterium
TTGGCTTATGTGTTAGAAATAATTATTTATTTCAATAAAAATTTAAATTGCTTATTTTAATTAAACAATATTTATTATATTTGTATATTCTAAATAATCAAAAATGGAAGATTTATTTATAAAACATCTGAAAAAAGTTTCTGCAATTAGTGCGAATTATCAACGGGAAATTGCTGATAGAATAGACTGGAACGACCGTATAATTGGCATAGCTGGTCAACGGGGTGTGGGGAAAACAACTTTACTGCTTCAGTATATTAAAAAAAAATATAAAACAGATAAGTATGCATTATATGTAAGTATGGACGATTTGTATTTCTCTGCCAACCGGCTGATTGATTTTGCAGAAGAATTTTTGGCAAAGGGCGGAAAATATCTTTTTCTCGATGAAATTCATCGTTACCCTGATTGGTCGCAGGAAATAAAAAACATATACGACGATTTGCCTGAACTTAAGGTGGTTTTTACAGGGTCTTCCATGCTTGAAATTAGTAAGTCGAAAGCCGATTTAAGCAGAAGAGTTGCTTATTACACCATGCCAGGAATGTCGTTCAGGGAATATGTAAACAGCAAACAAACAAAAAAATATTCAACTCTTAAATTAACGGATATTTTAAATAACCACAGCGACATTGCCCTTTCGCTAAAAAATGATTTCAAGCCCCTTGTGCTTTTTCATGACTATCTTGAGCATGGTTATTTTCCTTTTTACCACGAAGCTCCGAAAACATTTCTGCAAAGGGTTGAAGAGATAATCAATACAACTTTTGATGTTGACATAATGCAATTGAAGGGACTGAATACTACAGGTTTGCAAAAAATGAAAATGTTGCTGTATGTAATCGCACAATCGGTTCCTTTCAAACCAAACATTGTTAAACTGAGTGAGCGGATTGGTGTTAACCGCAATACCTTGCTTTCGTACAACAGGCATCTTGAAGAGGCAGGCATCATAACCTCTTTATATGCATCGGTACGGGGTGTTGGAATATTACAAAAGCCGGGAAAAATATACCTTGAAAACACTTGCTTCAATTATGCTTTGTGTTTTAAAGAACAAGAACAGGGAACCCTAAGAGAAACATTTTTTATCAGTCATTTAAAAGAAAAACACAAGCTAACATATACAGAGAAGGGCGATTTTGTAATTGATGAAAAAATTGTATTCGAGATAGGAGGGCGCAGTAAAGGAATGAAACAAATTGCCAGTATGAATAATGCATGGATAGCCGCAGATGATATTGAAATAGGTGTAGAACGAAAAATCCCTTTGTGGCTCTTGGGATTTGTTTATTAATAACACCAGCACATGAAAATAATTATGATAATTTGCACTTTTTTAATACATTTGATTTAAGTATTAAATCCCGAGAAATGAAACACATTAAACTTCTGATTATATTTTTACTCTTTCTCGCAAGCTTTACTCTCAGTGCCGTTGCTCAGGTCAACCCCTTTGATTATAGCTTATCTGATAACAACGAAAAAGTATGCCTCATTGATTATAAAGGAAAAAAACTTACAGATTTTTTATATGATGATATTAAATACATTACTGACGGATATTATGTAGTTGAACAAAAAGAAAAGTACGGGATTGTTGATTATAAGGGCAGAAAAATAACAGAAACTATTTATAACGATAAGGACTTCTATACCAACGATTCAATACAATACCTTCTCAACCGTAATTATAAAGATACCGCATCCTATAAAATAAGATTCTCACATACATGGAGAGGGCTTTTTGTAAATTACGGGAGGGCATTCTATTTTACGAAAACACTTTCATCAAAGCTGTCCGTGTATCAGGGTTTTTTTATAAACAACACCCTCGATTTTATCAGTATAGCTTACAAAGGACCCAACAATTATAACGACAACTATGGTCTCGAATTTAATTATTTTATGCCGGTTACACACATAAGTGATGTTAAATCAACGCTGTGGGGTTTTCAATTGGCTTATTATTCGGGGGTTGATTTGGTTTACATAAAGAATTTTGATGTTCCGCTGGGCTTTGGATTGAATTATGGCTGTATGTACTATCAAAGCGATAACAAAAAGTTCTACAATCCCGAATTGTCTCTTAAACTTAGAATTGAACCCCGATTTGTTTATAAAAGGTTTATTATACACGCTTCATTTGGGGCGCAATGGGATATGTCGAAACCTGTATGGAAATCGCAGCATGAACCATTTACCAGCTCTTTCAGGCAAAACTTAGTAAATGTAAGCGCCGGCGTTGCCTATATGATTTTCGACTATAAATCTAGTAATATCAGGGTTTATTAATTATGAAAAACATAACAAATTATATTTTCGCTTTATGTATTCTTTTTGCGTTAAACGCTCTTGCACAGAATAAAGAAGATAATATTAAGCTCATTTTACCCCATTCTTATTTTGTTAAACCAAATAACAGTTTTATTGGCGAAAAATATTCTTTATCGTACAGAAAAAATAACCTGAATAATTATATCGTATATTCAGTTTTTGATAATCAGAATGCTGATTTTATTTATTCGGATATTATTTACCAAAAAGAAGAAGACGAATATTTAGAACTCAAGCTTAATGGAGGAATGTTAAGCGACTCAGCCCTTGAACATTTTTTTTCTGAATATAAAGAACCAAACGAATGGGAAGAAACAGAAAATAATATTTTCAGCGACAGAAATATTATAATTTATAAAGGAAAAAACAAAGGAGAAATCGTTTTACAAAACTCAAATGACACTAATGACTTTGCGTTGATTAATAATGCTGAAATTTATTCTACGCTGTTTGAAAACGACTATAACGGCAGGGTGTCGGTGAGTGTTACACGCGACAGGATGGTGCTATACGTAAAGAAAAGAATTCTGGTTTACGACCTTATAACCGGAACACTGTTGTGGAAATCGCACAAAGTGCCCTCAAAGAATAATAATGAATATCTTCTGACCGGTAAAAATATTATTGTTACATCCTTACCCATAAAAAAGCAAAAATATAAACATATTATTTGGTACGATTATATCAATGATTCTATTTTGTTTAACACACAAAAATACATACTGACCACTATTGTTAAAATATATCAGGGTTATAATCATTTAGCCATGCAATATGGTGGTGTAGAAAGTAAAAAGCCAGTATCAGCATCGTATATAAACCTTTCAACAGGCAAATTCAGCGAAATTCAATATTTTAAAACAGACAGAAGGTTTAATCTGGGCTGGTATATAGCAGATTCTTTAGTAAAACCTGTCCTCTCCGATTTTGATTACAATAGGTATTTCGAAAATTATACGCAATATTTATCTTGGTTTCAGTATTACTATTTATATTACGATAATTATTACGAGCCCGAAACAGGAGCACTCGTGCATGTGAAAAAATTGATTACACCCATGACCGTAAACCCTGATTTTTTTAAAGAAAACGGCTTTGGAAATCTTGATTCTGTTAATTCAAATTACGAGATTGTATCTGCCTTTGACAACAAGGTAACGTATTTCGACAGGTCGCGGGATGTGCGTATCTACAATATTTATGCACACAACAAAGAGGTGCTTTTCTGGAATGGCAACCAAACAAAACCGCAGAACAGAAAAGTTAAACTTATCATCTCTGCCCATGGTGTGCCTGTTTTTTTTACTGAAGATAATTATTACTTCAGCTCGAAGCAAGCCAAAAACTTTATCGCCTTTTTTTATAAAGGGAAACGCTATACCTTCGAGCAGTTCGACCTCAAATACAACCGCCCCGATATTGTGCTGACACGCCTGGGC
>CAZVOS010000426.1:0-3761 GCA_964628845.1 uncultured Bacteroidales bacterium
TTTGATTCTGATAGACAGGCAAAGAAAAATTTAAAAGAGGTTTTATTACAATAAGATGCTCTTCAGATTTAACAGAGTCACTGCATATTAAAATGTCAATAGGAAGCTTATTATTCTGAATGTAATTAAGTAAGAGTTTCAAAAAAACAGAAACACCATTTTTGTCATCATAGGTGTCGCTCAACCATAACATGCGTTTAGGGTGGGTAAATTTACCTAAGTTTTGAGAGAGCATATTCAATACAAGTCTGTTGTTGAACAGTACCTTAGCGCTGGTGAAATGAGCAGCAAGTATCAGAGAGGAAGCAAGAAAAGGAAATGAAAGACCATCAAGAAAACCTTTTAAATCGAAATAACTTATTCTTTTTGATTTTGTTTTATTTTTTACATTACCAGAGATGATTGTTCTGATTTCACTGGGTATTTCAAGGCGATTGATTATGCTGTTGAAGTCAATATTTTCTTTTTTGACATCATTAAAAATGAGTTTTATTTTTTTTTCAACTCTATTGCTCAAAATGGTATTGAAGTCGTGAGAGATAGTACTAATTGCATTTCTATATAGTGTTACATTATTTGAAGAATGACGTTTAGGGATTTTGGCAATTGTTACTGCTTCATCAAAGATTTTTTTATAAACACTCGGAATAAACCATTTTTTCGTAAACAATGGTTTATGTCCAAGAAAACTTTTGTGAAACAGTTCGATGAACTGCATTGTAACCTTATGGTGCTGTAGTTCGGAGAAAGCATTTGAAATAAGAAAAGCAAGCCATTTGTCTTTTGTTGTTCCTTTATGTAATAAAATTCTCATTAAGCCGGGGTCTTTGCGAAAAATGGCTATTTGGCATACATAATCCAAAAAAGATATAGCTAGTTTTTCGTAATTATTGTACGAGCCATAAACAGCTACTCTTCCCTCTATTAATGCATCTAAAGCTAATCTGGATAATTTATGGGATAATCTTTTATGGGCAAGTCCTGGAATATATAATAAAGTGCCGGTACCTCCGGCAAATAAACCAATATGACTGTCGGAGCCAGCTGTTCCAATTTTTCTGTAAGGGTCGTTACAATATTTACGTGGTTCGAGCTTAAATTTTTCAGAAAAATTGTCTATAACTTCAGGAGAGAGGTATTTTAACCATTCAATTATCAGCATATTTTGCCATGTATCTCTTTGACCATTAATGATTTCAAATCTTTCAAAGATGAGTGAAAGTTTTTCAAAGAAGCTGATATCTTCAAGTTTATTGGTCGTATAATGATAGAATGGGTGCGCCCAAACAGTGGGAATATTCTCCTTTTTAGCATATTCCTGAAATGTATATACATTTTTCCTTAAACTTAGAAGTTTCTCTTCCTGTAATTTATCGAAACCATAAGCCAAAACATGAATGCCTACATTAAAATCGGGTACCATGCAACTGAATTCGGCTCCTATGAGTATATCATGCCCTTTCTCAATCAGGTCGTAACACGAACGGGTGTTATTATGATTGGTTATGGTTACCAAGGATGTTCCGTTTTCTTTAAGAAATTCGACTAATTTATCAGAATTTAACCATGTTTCGGGAACATTAAGAATACGCCCCAGCAGTTCATCAGGTACATCGCTGTTAAAATCGTGGCAGTGCAAATCAATTCTGATAGTATCTTCTAATGGAAATTTTGAACTTTCGGCAATAGTAAAAGTATTAAAGGCATTGATGAGTTGTTTATTGAGAGACATACAGTCGGTTTTTTCTGATTTTTTTAACATAATTAACGGGTTATATTTAATCTAAGCACTTTTTGATGTTTTTTTGTAGAGAAATGTATTAAATAGATGCCATTTTTAAAATTGTTCAGAGGAATATTATAGCGGTATGAATCAGCGGGATGAAATATTTTTACCACGTTCATGAGTTTTCTACCGTTTATATCGCTTAACCCAATACTTACATCAGAGTCGTAAGCTATTGAAAATTCTATAGTAACGAATGCTTGAGCAGGATTGGGATATAGTCTGAGATTGAGCTCTGGACTAAAATCAGTAAGTGATGTATTATTTTCGAGGAATTCAGGTTGTGTCCATGCATATTTGTTACCCATTCCCAATACACCTGTTATTGTCAGTTCGGCTCTTATGTATTGATGGTTTTGTAAAGTAAATGTGGCGTTAGAGCTATTGAATTCGGTAATTTTCTGATGGTTTGGTCCCCAAAAGGCAATTTTATCAGCATTGCTCTGGATGTTAATGATTTTATGGTCTCCGTAATCAGTAACGGAATAATGGCTTATTTCTACACCAGTACTGGCATAAAAATTACCATTAATGAGGGCATTAAATACATTCTCTTCGGTAAGTGAGTCGAGCCAGATCATATTCCACCCTTTATTAAACTCAATAAAATCGCTTACAGATGGATGGTAATCGTCTGTTGCACAACCCCATACTTTTTTACCCGCAGTTAATACCGCATCCCAAATGGATTTGTCATCATGCGTTTGAATAGTTTCTGTACCTGTATTCCAAATTTCGAGCATGTCCGGACCATTGTTGAATGTAAGCAGTTCTTGTGCACTGACAGCCCAACTGTCTTCTGTTACAGGACCTTCGCAATAATGATTTAGCATTATAAGCCCACCTTGTGCTTTAACACTGTCGATAGCTTGCTGGCATGTGAATCCTGAAAAAGGAACAATGTTTTTAGTTAGAAAAAAGCCATTCATATGTCTGTCGAAAGTTATTTCTTCCGATGCAATGCACAATACACCAGGTACATTAACTTCCAGCGGCAATGTTAAATGGTTATGGTCGGTAATCATCATTATTTCATAGCCCTCGGCTTTGTATTTTTCAGCAAGTGCCTGAGGTGTGTTCGCCCCATCGCTGTTGGTGCTATGGCAATGCATCTGTGCTTTGTAGTAGCGGGCCTGGGCTTGCATCTTAATAAACCCTGCAAACATAAAAATAAAGCAGAATAATAAATTTTTCATAATTAAAAATTTTAAGATTATCGCATAATAATTAGTTTTGAGAAGGTCCTGTTACCAGAGCTTTCAATAGCTACAAGATAGATACCCTCTTTAAGTTTCGAAATATCAATAGGTTTTTCCTGCGTTTGTGCCGGAATTTCCTGTTTAAGAACTATTTGCCCTGTTGCAGAATACACATATAAATTAAGTGGAGAATCGGTTTTATAGTCGAAAGCAATATTTAATACCGACTTGGTTGGATTAGGGTAAATACGACTTGAAAAACCAGATGGGTTGTTGGCATGAGTAAGCAGACCTTCAAAATATAAAGGCCCCGACCACACATAATCCCCATCTTGCTGAATGGCTCTGACAAAAACATACTTATCCGTGTAAAAGGTAAGAGGTATTATGGTATCAAGATTGCCTTGAGCCGAAAATGACATCACTATGCCATTGCTTGTAACCAATTCAATCTGCTGCCAGACCTCATTATCGCTGTCGTGTAGTTTGAGCAAGAAGGGCATGTTGGTATAACGGGGAATAGTTTGTCCCATGGGGTTTCCAAAAACATCGAGCCATACAGAAGCATTTTTATCCATAGTAGCAAAGGTGCGACCTGCTTTAATTGCATCAAAAAGGGCATTCAGAGAGAGGTTGCTGGCCCAAATACCAGCCCTGCCATCGTTCTTATTGCCCCAGTCTGCCTGATGGTTATCCTGATTCCATGCAGGACTTAAATGCCATCCATTATTAAGTGCCAACTCATACCAGTCAGTTGCTTGCTGGATGTTTTGAAA
>CAZVOS010000427.1:0-3752 GCA_964628845.1 uncultured Bacteroidales bacterium
AGCCCTAACCATACTGTAGTGATTATTATTAATATAATGTAGATATTATGAATCTTTGCAAAAAGAATTGTTGGAAGTAATATAGCTCCTAATATGATTAAGCCCCCCATAGTAGGGGTGCCTTCTTTCTCTTTCTGACCTGGCAATCCCAAGTCCCTCACTGTTTCACCAACTTGTTTTTTTCTCAATAGAGCTATCAGCTTTTTACCTAAAATCATCGAAATTATTAATGATGTTATGATGGCAAGACCTGCTCTTGTTGATATATATTGAAAAGCCCCAGTACCAGGAACATCAAAATTTGTATCGAGAAATTTAAAGATGTAGTAAAACATTTTAATCTAAATTTTCTTTTAAGTATTCTTTTAAAATTTTTAAATCATCGAAGGGATATTTTTTACCTTTAATATCCTGATATTTTTCATGCCCTTTGCCTGCTACAAGTATTATATCTCCACTATTAGCCATTAAACAAGCCGTTTCAATAGCATGCCGCCTGTCTTGAATAACAATAGTTTTCTTTTTTAGTATTGCATCAATCCCTTTCATCATTTCTTTAATAATATCTTCGGGCTCTTCAAATCTTGGATTATCGCTTGTAATAATTACTTTATTACTCTTTTGGGCTGCAATTTTAGCCATCAATGGCCTTTTTGTTTTATCCCTGTTACCACCACAACCCACTACTGTAATTAAATTTTCATTGTTCGTTCTTAGTGTATTTATTGTAGTTAATACGTTTTTTAGTGCATCAGGTGTGTGAGCGTAATCTACTATTGCTGTGATATCTTCGTGGCTCTTAAAATGTTGAAAACGACCTTCGGCTGGTTCAAGTGTGCTTATTACTCTTAAAATATCCTGCTTATCTTCATCTAATAGTTCTGATGCTGCAAAAGCAGCTAAGGCATTGTATGCATTAAAATGTCCGATTAATTTCAACCATACATCTGTTCCGTTAATAATCAGATGCGTACCTGTGAAATGGCTTTCGAGGATTTTACCCTTATAATCAGCCATCCTTTTCAAACCGTAATAATATTTGCGTGCTTTTGTGTTTTGAAGCATAACAGAACCATTCTTATCATCTGAATTTGACAGAGCAAATGCATTCTTGGGCAGATTATTAAAAAAATATTTCTTGGCTTGTATATAGTCTGTAAATGTCTTGTGATAATCGAGATGGTCGTGAGTAATGTTGGTAAAAACACCCCCACTAAAAGAAATGCCAGTGATACGTCCTTGCACAATAGCATGAGAACTGACCTCCATAAAACAATGTGTAACACCACGTTTAAGCATCGTGGCAAATAAGAGGTTTAACTTGATGGCATCGGGTGTTGTATGCGTTGTGTCAGATATATCATTATCAATTATTATCCTGATAGTGGATATCAAACCACATTTATAACCCAATTCGGTAAAAAGATTGTAAAGGAGAGTTGTTGTTGTTGTTTTTCCGTTTGTACCTGTTATACCTATAATTCGGAGTTTTTCTGAAGGGTTGTTGTAAAAATTCGATGCTATATAACCTAATGATAATGAGCTGTTTTGAACCATAACATATGTTATATCTGCTTCTTGTTTTGTTGGTATTTCTTCGCATACAACTGCACATGCTCCTTTATTAATAGCTTCTGAAATATATTGATGGCCATCTGCATCTCCGCCTTTTACAGCTACAAAAAGATAATTTTTCTCTATTTTCCTCGAATCAAAGCCAATACCTTCAATGCTGATATCTGTATTTCCCTTTATTGAAATACAACCTGCTTTATATAATATGTCTTTTAAAATTCTCAATTTACTTTTCTAAAATTAAATTAATGACATCTCCTTTTTTATAGTATTGACCTGCTGAAGGAATTTGGCTGATAATTCTTCCAATTCCTTTAAATTTAACATCTAAGCCAATATTTTCTAGCATATATACTGCATCTCGTAATGATAAATCTATGACATTTGGAATTATACTGTCGTTTAACTCATTGCCGATAAGTTCAACAACACGGGCTTTCTCTTTAACAATACACCATTCCGATTGTGGATTTTCTGTTATTGTATGTGTACCAAATTTGCTGTATATCTTTTCGAGGTCTTTATGAAGCCCTTTTTTTATAGGAGGCATATTGTCAGGACTATAAACAATATCTTGCTCAGTAAAAACAGCTAATTCAGTGGTATATACTTTGTCCGATATAGCTTTAAAAACAGGAGCAGAAACAACAGCACCATAATAACCGGCTTGTTTTGGTTCATAAATAATTACAATACAAGAGTATTTGGGTTTATCTGTTGGGAAGTAACCAACAAAAGAACTGATATAATACAAATTTTGATTATAACCAAAATCTGGATGGTTTATTTTTGAAGTACCCGTTTTACCTGCTATCTGATAATATTTAGTATTATTTATGCAATTAGCTGTTCCTTCACTCACTACGGCTTCAAGTATATTATGTGCAAAATCAATAGTGTTTTGCGAAGCAATTTTTTCTTTTAAAACAGTAGGTTTAATAGTTTCTATTACTCTTTCCCCTTCTTTAATTTCACTTACAAACATTGGCTTCATCATTTTGCCGTTGTTGGCAACAGCATTGTAAAAAGTAAGAATCTGAAGAGGTGTTAATTGCAACTCATAGCCATAAGCCATCTTAAGAAGTGAAATATGAGATAAATTGGGTTTTTCAATGCGTGGACGCGGCTCATTCTCTATTTCAGTATTTACTTTTTGGTCTAAACGCATATCAATAAGTCCATCTAAGAATTTTTTACGTTTATTTAATCTCTCTGTATTGCTTTCTCCATCCTTTTTACAATTATAATGTTCTTCAACAATCTTTACCACCCCAATATTTGAAGATACTTTAAATATATCCTTCACATTTATTTTACCATATCCCCATTTTCTAGTGTCTGAAAATGGCTTGCCATACAATTCAATTTTTCCTCCATTACAATCTATAGTATCGTCTATATCTATATAACCATCTTCATAAGCGGTCATTAAAGTAGCTAGTTTAAAAGTGGAACCCGGCTCTATAAGATGAGATACAGCATAGTTATTATCTTCAAAAATACCGCCTGTAGCTGTGTCGTGTGTCAGGTTTGCAATGGCTTTAATATGTCCTGTTTCTACTTCCATCAAAACAATGCATCCCCAGTTAGCATTATGTTCTTTTACCTTTTTAGCCAATTCTGTTTCAGCAAAATCCTGTAATTTAAAATCTATAGTAGTTATGATATCATAACCATTCTTGGGTTTTACTCTTTTTATGCTGTCAGAATTAACAGGCAACCATTGTCCGCCTTTCATCTTTTGCTCAAATTGTTTTCCTACAGTTCCCGATAACTCATTGTTATAGAACCAGTTAAGACCGAATCTTTTTGCGTCAGCAATCCCTAAAGTCCTTTTTGCCAATGTGCCATAGGGATAAGATGAAACATAATTCTCTTCAGAAACAAACCCTCCTTTTGTCTGACCTAATTTGAATATAGGGAAGGAACTCATAAGCAACATCTTGTCATATTCAACATTTTTCTTAATCAAGTAAGCTCTTCTATGTTCATTTTCGGGCTTTCTTAAGTTGTTAATATCGTTGATAAATTTCTTACTGTCAATATCAAAGTGTTTTTGTAAACTATCAGCAAGAGCACCTATATTTTTTTTAAAAAATTCCTTCTCAATTTTTAAATAATCACAATTGGGATCCATATAAATATTATATACAGGTTTTGAAAGAACCAACTGTTTG
>CAZVOS010000428.1:0-3743 GCA_964628845.1 uncultured Bacteroidales bacterium
ACCGTACTATTCAATTTTATAACCACGAATCTTGTGGTCAGTGTACACCCTGCCGTATGAGCTCAGGAATGATAGTTCATTATTTAAAGAAAATTGCAGAAGGAAAAGGTGAAAAAGGAGATATCGAAAAAGTCATTTGGTTCTGCGATAATATTAAAGGAAATACCTTATGTCCAACAGGAGAAGCTTATGCCCTTCCTGTAAAAACAATGATACTTAAATTCAGAAATGATTTTGAGCAATTAATTAACTAAATTTAAATTATTTTAATCATTAAAAAAAAGAAAGGAAAAAAATTATGGCAAACAAACCAAGTGAAATTGTACAGTTAGCAATTAATGCTGGAACTTACAAAGCTAATTTATCTTTGGGCAATTTTATGGTCAGAGGTTTTATGGCAGGCCTATTTATTGCAGTAGGAGGTGCCTTAGCTACAGTATGTGCCACAGGTATTGCAACACCAGGACTTAAACAGTTAGTATTAGGTTCAGTCTTCCCTGTAGGACTTATCGCTATTGTCCTCACGGGTATGTCTCTTTTTACTGGTGATACGATGCTTCTTCCAATTTCAGCAATGCACAAAAAGATTAATTGGAATAAAGTATTTATAGGTTGGTTTTGGGTCTATATTGGAAATTTTGTTGGTTCAATCTTTTGGGCATATTTAATGTCAGTTGGTCCATTCGTAAAAGGCGGAAGTGCAGAATTAACTGCATTTGGTTCAACAGCTGTGGCTATTGCAGAAGCAAAAACATTACCTTATATGGCAAATGGTGCCTCAGGTATGTGGTCTGCTTTTATGAAAGCTATTGCATGTAACCTTCTTGTAAATACTGCAATATTACTTGCACTATCTTCAAAAAATATGGTAGGCAAATTCTTTGGTATTTGGTTCCCTATTATGGCTTTTGTTGCTTCAGGATTTGAGCATAGTGTTGCTAATATGTATTTTATTCCTGCTGGTATTTTCTCTGGCGCAGCTGTTAGCTGGGGACAGTTCTTTGTATGGAACTTAATTCCAGTAACCATCGGTAATATTGTTGGAGGTTTCTTCTTTATTGGCGTGGTATATTACTATTGCTTTAAAAATGAATTAGCTGCTGAATAAATTTTGCTAGACATTTTAATTCTAAAGGGCTTCTACAGATTATTTTGTATTAGCCCTTTTTTATGAATATAATCTTTAAATTAATAATGAGTTTTTCTGAAAGATTAATTATTATCGGTTCAACTGGCCGCCATACAGGCAAAACTGAATTTTGCTGTAAGCTTATTACTGCTCATGCCATAAGCCATAAAATTATTGGTCTTAAAGTGGTTTGTTTCGATATACACCATTTGGATTGTCATAAAGGAGATTTATGTCATAATATTATTTTCAGAAATTCAAAACCTTATGAAATATTAGAAGAACTAATAGATAACTCAGAAAAGGATACCTCCAGGATGCTCAGAGCTGGTGCTTATAAGTCATATCTTATTAATGTCCGTTCTGACGCTATGGCTGAAGCACTTAACGAGTTCCTGAAACTTATCCCTCAAGATAGTATGATAGTAGCAGAATCAAATTCATTGAGGTTGTACATCGAACCAGCTTTGTTTATCGTTATTAAAAACCATGATGATTATACAATTAAAAAAACATGCTTGGAAGTAATCCATTATGCTGATAGAATAATCTCGTTTTTGAATAATTCATGGGATTTTATTCCCGATAGAATATTTATTAAGGATAGTAAATGGTTTATCAGACATAAAGCCACAGCTATTATACTTGCCGGAGGTAAAAGTTCACGAATGGGTGGAGAAGAGAAAAGTCTTCTTAAATTTAATGATAAACCTCTTATTCAGCATATTGTTGAACAACTTGAAGCCCATTTTCAACAGATTATTATTGGTGCTAACGATGTGGATACATATCGTTTTCTTAATAAACCTGTTATCCCTGATTTAGAAAAGGATAAAGGCCCTTTGATGGGAATTCTGTCGTGCCTGAAATATTCAGAAAATGATATTAATTTTATAACGGCCTGTGATATTCCTGAAATGAATATACGATTAATTGATAAATTATTAGGACTATCCTCCGATGTTGACGTTGTAATGCCCGTTTCCGATAATGATAAATATGAGCCATTATTTGCTGTTTATAATAAAAAAGTTATTATTTTTGCCGAACAAATTTTAAAAGCAGATAAAAGAAAGATTACAGATTTGTTAAAATATGTAAAAACACACTATGTAAGTTTCGAAAATGATGGATGGTATTACAATTTAAATAGAAAAACAGATTATATTGAATATATAAATAAAAAAAAATGCAAATTCTGCAATAATAAATTAAATGAGTAATAAATAAATTGTCAAATTAAATTAAAAAAAAATGAAAAAAAATCTATTTATCTTGATGTTAGGAATCTTATTCGCATTCAGTACATTTGCACAGGAAGAAAACAAAAAGCTTGAATTAAAAACCTATGGTTTTTTTAAGGGAGATATGGTATATACTATGGGAGGTGTATATTCATTTGCCAATGCAGCAAACTGCTATATTTCGTCTCCACAGTTTGCCAGTGGGCTCGACACCAATGCTATTGGTTTTACAGGCCAACATTCACGACTTGGTTTTAAAGCTACCACAGGTGAAAAAGTAAAGGTTTCTGGTTTACTCGAAATTGATTTCTATGAAGGCCCCATTAACAGTAATGTAAAACCACGTATGAGATTAGGTTATGCATCTGTTGCAAAAGGTAATTTTGAAGCACGTTTTGGTCAGCAGTGGGACTTGTTTTCAGCACTGAATCCTAATACCAACAATACCAATGGCAATATGTGGTATGCAGGTAACCGTGGATTCAGAAGAGGTCAAATTCAATTAAGCTACTTCATGAAAAATGATAAAGTATCTCCAATGTTGCAGGTTTCGGTAGGTGAAACCACACGCGAAGATGCTGGTATAGGTAAAGATAACCTTTCGGGTATGCCAATGATACAAGGACGCCTCTCAGGAAAAATTAAAGAAAAATATACCATCGGCGTAGCTTATGCAAACGGAAGCTATGTTGAAAAGAAAGGTCTTTTTGAAACAGTTTTACCCCCTGCTATATGCGATACCCTCTTATCAGACCTCAAATTTGCTACATCAGGTATCAGTGTTGACCTTAATTTGCCCATACACAAGTACTTTAATCTAATTGGTGAATTTAATACAGGAACCAATTTAAATAATGCCAATCTTTTTAGTGTGGCTGGTAACTATTCATGGAGCATCGATGACTCATTAAAAACAGTTTCAACTACAGATAAAAAATCAATGGGTATGTGGGTCAATGTACAGTCAAATATTAAAGATTGGTTACAGATTGTTGTCGGTTATGGTATGGACAACAACACTTCCGATAAATTTGCAAAAAATAATATCGAAAAAAATACGGTTATTTATGGTGATATTATCTTCCCTATTAAACATGGATTTTCAATAGCTCTTGAAGTCATGAATATCAATACAACAGTTGTTACAGATGTGGATGCTGCTAAAAAAATTACAGCTAGAAAAAGCAATATCGCTAACGTTGTTAATTTATCTGCAAAAGTAAATTTCTAAAATAACGATTATAAATTTTATTATCCTAAAGAGGCTGTCTATTTTTAGAGACAGTCTCTTTTTTTATATAAATAGATTCTATCCAAATTCAATTATTCCGATAAATTAATTAAGCTTTTCTACTGAAAAGCATAATAAT
>CAZVOS010000429.1:0-3735 GCA_964628845.1 uncultured Bacteroidales bacterium
GTAGCCGCACCTTTGTATTCGAAATCATACCAGGTGTTAAAATAGGTTTCATCGCCAGGATGGTTAAACTGTGCAAAAGCATTGGGGCGGTCCAGCAACCATCCTCTGAAGTCACTCCAACTGGAATAAGTTAAAACCGATGGCATTTCGGTAGTGTTAAAGACATTAATATGCCCGTAATAAGGCGAGCTCCACTCGTAACCAAAAATGCCTACAAAACAACCATTAACGGTAGCCAGATTGGCGGCAGCCTGCATCTGCTGAAATTCTGAAGAGCTCAATTGTTCCATATGGTCGGTAACGGCATGGAAATCGAGTCCTGCACTGTCGCGGGCATAAGTATAGGCATCTGTTGGCGTGAGTTGCCCATCCGAGAATCCTGTGTGGGAGTGGAGGTTGCCGTAGTAAGCCTGATAAGGGATTTGAGTAGTGGCACTTTTAAGTGAAAATACCACCAATAAAAAAAATAAAGTTTTTTTCATGCCGCACATATTAAAGTAATAAGGCAAAATTATGTGTAGCGTGTAACTATAGCGTTAAGTAAATAATAAGAAAATATTATTATTGTTTATGTTTTTTTATATGGATACCAAAGTTTTTATCCCGCAAAAAACTTAAACCCCTCCCATACAAAAAACACAGGCCAAACAATGGCTTTCAGAAAACCAAGCACACCCAGCCAAAAGCTGGTGGCCTGAGAAATAAAGAATATGGCAGCACCAATAAGCCCTAAGCCATAAAAAGCACCACATTGTGGGTTGAAATTTTTATCATTACTCATATAGTGTTATATTTGAATTGTTTACGCAAAAATAGGTTAAATATTTTTTACTACTTTTGTATAACATTAATTTTATGTTAATAAATGAGTTCTGCCAAAAAACTTATAATTGACGCTGCTGTGTTAAACAGAGATACACTTGAAAACTATTTTCAAAGCTACACCCATTACATCGAAAATCATACAGCATGGCTTATACGGCAAAAGCTAAAAAAGCTGAGAAGTATATTCCAGCTTTTAGAGCCACACCTTAAAACAGGAAAAAAATTTAAAAGTGCTTTTGCTTTGGTTTTCGATACATTAGGTAACTACAGGGATGCCCAACAGATGTTTATCTATGCCGAAAATCATTTGACGCATGATACACCTGACAATTTAATTATGCAAATATTAAAAAAGGAAATAGAAGAAAGCCATAAAAAACTTAGCGAATTGCTCAAATCACCTGTACCGTCTGAATTAATTAGACGTCTTGATATATATATTCTGAAGATTAAAAGCCTGCCCCGAAAATCTGTTGAGAAACTCGAACAGAGCTATCTGAAAAGGCGTTACAATAATATCCTGCGTTCCATTAAAAAGGAGCAAGAACTCGAAAATATGACCTTGCACAAATGCCGGATATTACTCAAACAAATCATCAATTTAATGAAAATTACGGACATTAAATTTGGGTATAAAAAGATTAGCTTAAAATTGAAAGAATTAGAGCAGATTGACAAAGAACTAGGTACATGGCACGATTTGGTGGTATTATTGTCGCACTTTAAAGCATTGCAGAATACATTTAATGAGCCAAAACAAAAAGAGCAATTTCATGCCTTTATCCGCTCTGTTGAAGATGAGGAGAGACGGTATTATCAAAGTGCTTTGGACGCTCTTGGTTTGATGGGGTAAGAAACTTTCTGAAGTCTTATCATGCTGATAAATAAACATAACTTAATATCAGATTTACATAAACTTTAAGATGATATTCTAAATTATGTCTTATAAAAACTATGTTTATTAATTCAGACAATTAAAAAAAAAACTCTCAAAAGTGTATTGATAGAGGGCTTCAATATAGAGATACAGAATGATAAGATTGAGTTAGAAGTATTCAGAGCCGATTTTTTAAATGCCCCCATTCAAATAAAGAACGAAAATCTTAGTTTGGAGTTACACAAAAAAATTTGCAATGATGGTTTTTATTATTTAAGTTATAGATTATACATAACTTCCTGAGCACTTAATGTTATAACTACATTTATAGATACTTAATTTTCTGAATAAACGCATCGTATATACCCGCAATTTCGCCCTTAAAATTGGCATCATTCAAATGCGTTTTCATAAACGCATCGGGAGCTTCCCTGAGCTCTTCGGGTAAAACAATACCAATTGGAAATGCTTCACAATGGATGCATTTTTCATTAAGGATGTGTCGGACATTTTTAAAAACCAGGTTGTGCCCGAATTTTTCATCTTTTTTACTGAATGTACTTCCGCAACAGGTAACAAACACAAGTTTGGGGATGCTTTTATGGTATTTCTGTATAAAATTTTTAAGAGGCACAATCAGTTTGCCCATCCATATTGGTCCACATAAAATCACCCTGTCGTAATCCGCAGGGTTTGATTTGAGTTTACGGTTCCCGAAATTTAACCCCATAATCATGAGCAAATGAGCGTTGAGTCTGGGCTTAATTTCTTCTTTTTCACAGTTTAAATCTCTGGCAATTTTATTGGCCAAATACCTGTTGCTGCCTTTATGTGAATAATAATATACTATTGTTTTCATAATTTAAAATATTGACGGGTTTTGGGTAATAATGCCAAGCATACAATTACAATTCCATAGGTAGAATATAATGTATGAATTATTTCTACAGCATTAAAAAGCAAGGTTTGAACATTTATCCATATTATTAGTGCAAAACCAATATAAACCGAAAATGTCCAAGAAAAATGATAATCGTATACTAAATTTAATTTTTGTAAAAACCTATTATCAGGTCTTTTGAAAATGGCGTATATAATATAAATTGGAGTAACACCAAAAGAAAAAAATAATATAATACCTGGAATAAGAAAGTTTTTGAAGGGAGAATACTGTAAAATATCAGTAGGCATTTCGAAAAGCGAACCATCAGGTTTAATGATTAATGCCAAACCACCATATAATGCTCCAATAGAAAGAAATCCAAGTAATAAAATTAAAAGTATTCCAGAAAAATTTAATTGCTTCATATTTTTTATTATGATGTGATAAATATTTGCTTTTCTTTCTTGCAAATTAGTTGAACCGCCCATTTGCCGGTTTGTGCTGCAGGAGGTAAACCACCTCCGGGAAATAGCCATTGTCCGGCCATGTAAAAGTTTCGCAACTTTGGCAGTTGCATATCAAGGGTTTTCATCATATTTTCTTTCGTGGGCATAAAACCTTCATAAGCACCATGCCTTACGCCGGTATAACGCACATCTGTTTTGGGTGTAGCTACGTCAATCACTTCTATATGGGCACTTATACCAGGGAATTCACTTTCTAAATACAGGATGGCATCCTTTTCAATGTGCAACTTTTCGTTTTTATAATCTTCGCCTTCAAGATTCTCCCAAAGTGCCCATGGACTTTCATAACGCATAACAATAGTTGTTTTACCTTCGGGAGCCATGGTAGAATCGTAGCAGTAATTCATTATGGAATAACCGTATTGAAGCTCTGTTCGCCCGATTTTATTGTTTTTGGAAGTGTTTATTATGACTGGAGCATCGGTAGTTACTACTTTATTAATACCAAAGGACACCTGTACCATTGGCGTAAAAAGCTCCCAGTTATTATAAGCATCATCAATTTTTTTATTGACATACTTCCCTTCGAGCATTTTATAGATGGTGGTATAGCCATCGGCCGTACTGATAACATAATCAGCTTCTATTACAGTACCATCCGTTAGTACCACTCCTTTAGCCAC
>CAZVOS010000430.1:0-3729 GCA_964628845.1 uncultured Bacteroidales bacterium
AAGGGGAGGATTAGAGAGATTTAGAGAAAATGACACTTTTATAAAATACAGAGAAGGCCCATGTTGGGAGTGGCTGTATCATATAAGTTATGTAAGCCGCTTGATTATTGTTAATGGTCTTAATTATAACCATCTGCTTATTAAAGAGTCCTTAATGAAAGACGAAATTATAATGGCTTACAGAAAACTGACAGATATTTTAAATCATTTTTCTGATTTTTCTAAAAAGAATAATGCTTCATTTATATGTGTTTTACTTCCTTCGTTTGATTATCTTAAAAATGGTGATTCAAATAATTTGAAGCATCTTAATAATAATATTAAAACAGAAGCACTAAATATAATAGATATGTATGAAATTTTTTCAGCAGAATTGAATCAAGGTTTCCCAGAAATTAATAAATACTATTGGCCTTACGATGGACATTGTACACCTGCAGCTTATGATTTTATTGCTGAAGAGATTTATAAGTATATTATTGCTGAAGATTTATTAAAGAAGTAGTTTATACAAGTTTATACCTTTTCATGTTTAGAAAAGAATTTGTGAATAGAAAATAAGGAACAGAAAGTTCAGGTTTATTTAACAACTAATATTTTTTTAGTAATATTCAGATTTTTGCTAAGTATGTTGATAATATAAATTCCTGAATTATAGTTAGATAGGTCTGTACGGAATAGGTTATTTTTTCCTGTATCAAATGTTTTTGTTGTAATTAATTCTCCTAAGAAATTGTAAATGTTTATTGTAGCAATATCATTGCTGAAGATGGGGAATTCAATATTAAAATAATCACTTATAGGGTTTGGATAAATCAATACGTCTTCTTGTTCCATATTTACTTCATCATCATTCACAACAATATTTTGCCATTTATATATGCCACCTGTTGTTGCGTTGGTATTGAAACCACCTGCCCATCCTGTGTTAATGTTAAGAAATTTGACTGTAGTATATTGAACAGAGCCGGTATCAATATCAAGGAAACTGGCACAATCATTTAAGCTGTAAGAAGAGCCGATATTAGGACCTGAACTGACATTGACCCACATTGAAGTTGAACCTGGAACAAAATCGATGTGGGGATATTTCACAAAATAACCTGTAGGATTAAGTGTAGACCATGTTCCTCCACCATCAATTGTTTTTCTGACAGTATAGGGTGAAACGGCTGAAATCATTAAACCCACATTGGCATTTTTAAACACAGGGTACGCCTGAACTGCTCCCAGCCCTGTTGATGTTTTAGTCCATGAGGCCCCTTTGTTGGTTGATTTATAAATGTTTCCTGCATCAGTACCAAACCAAATGGTATTATCCACAGCATCGTAAAAGTTAACAATACCGCATTCAGCACCTGTAGCATTGGGAATATTAGCAGCGGCTAGCTGCGTCCATGTGCTGCCACCGTTGCTTGTGGTGTAAATACAAAAATCGCCTCCAGATGCTGTAGGGTCACCCATGGCAACACCATCATTTGAGTTAAAGAAGTGTACAAAATTAGCCCAACTGCTTGCAAATGTGGCAGAGGTTTGCTGTGTCCATGTGCTTCCTCCGTTGGTTGTTTTTACTATACATCCACCAGTTCCAGAGATAGGAAACATACAGGCATAAGCCACCTGGTCGCTAAGTGCATAAATATTAGCACAGCCATAATTTGTTGAATTGGTAAAAGTAATTGTTCCTGGCACCCATGTAGTACCTCCATTTGTTGTTTTTGTAAATTCTCTGATATAATTAGTAGGTGAAGTCCCATCATAAGCTTTTGCCCAAACAACATTTGCATTTACAATACAAATCTGGTCAATACCTCTGGAGGCAGTGGCAAATCCTGTGTTTTGTAATGTCCATGCTGATGGAGATGATGTTGATGTAGGTTCGATGCCTATGATTGCAGAGTTATCCTGATTGAACTGATAACCTGTTGGATTTAATGAGCCAATAGCAAAAAAACCATTGTCGTAACCCGACCATCCCCAGTTGAAATGAAAATAGTTTGAAGAGTTATACCCATCACACACAAAAGCATGCCCTCCATAACTGTTATCGCTTCCCGAATATTCTATGGGTCTGCCGGCATCAAGTTCTGTTTTGAGTAAATTTTGCCAGTTAGTGAGTGTATAATTTTGTTGATATTTAATCTGAGCGGTGTTTTTATATTTAAAGTAGTTAACTAAGGCGGAAGGTACAACCTGGCTGTAAGCACCCGAACCATTGGGGTCGTAGTCCATATCAACAGCAACACCGCAGTGATAGATAAGCGTGGCAACTGCATTTTTTTGTGTAGTTGTGCTTGATGATGACAAGTTATTGGGCATGCTTCCCCATGCATAGGTTGTAGTCCCAAAATTGGCTTGTTGCAATCCATAGGTTGGATGCGTGTAAGAATGAGACCCATTGCCCGTAGTTGGCGAATTCCAGAACTTCATTATCTGAGCCATTGCTGTGGCAACACAACCTGCATATACCCTTCCGCAAGGACCACCTGTGGCTGCAGGACATAAAAGATTATAATAACAATCCTGATTCCATGTAGTAGTGAGTAATGGGTTAACAGCCAGCTTACTCTCATTAAATTTATTTGAAAGTACTTTATCCCATTCCCCTTTTGTTAAGCTATTATCAAAATTATTATCAATAATGTATTTAATTTCTTTGTTATACCTTTCCAACCAACTTTCTGCTGAAGGCGACTTGTTCCCTTTTGCAAAGGGATTATCGGTAGAATATCCCAGTAATGGCTTTACAGCATCATCAGCAGAAATGATAACAAAACCATTTTCTCCGAAAATAAAAACATAAAAAGTAGTTATGTTATCTTTTGTGTAAGTTATTATATCTGTTATACTACTGTTCTTTTCAGGAGCATAGTGATTAAAACAGTTAATTGCAGCTTTTTTAGCAGTTTCGGGCTTCACAGGGGCAGCCAGAAGATATAGGCCTGTTGCGAGAATTAAAAGGGTAAATAGCAGTTTTTTCATGGGATAATTTGTTAGTGTTTATAAAATATTTAATACTAACAAATTTATAAATATTTTTTAAAAAACTAGTTATAAAATTTTTAAAGGTTCTGAGTAGCTGAAAGTATAAATATTATTATATTGAAATAAAGATTATTGCAAAGTAACGTATAATGTTTGTTGTGCTTGATAAAAAAAAATTCATTTAAAACAATTTCCAGCTTAAAAAATGAAATTGCCAAAAGATTAAAATATTTTATCTTGAAATAAGTGTTACGGTACCGGTTATAAGTTTATCTTCACCCGAAAGTGCAGGAATACGAATAACAAAGTAATAGGTGCCTGGAGATACATTTTGTCCATTGTATTTGCCATCCCAACCCTCTCTTCCTTTGTACAATTCCTGTCCCCAACGGTTCAGTATAGTCAGGTCCACATTAGCCATAAATATATCATTATTGCCATCAAAATTGAAAGGTACAAATGCGTTGGGTACGGGTTTAACACTAATAAGCAGAGAGTCGGAGCAAGCCCCGTTAAGCACCACATAAACCACATTGCCTTCTACCAGCGTGTTGAAAGCAAACAGGTGTGAATTGCTGTTTTGAATATCAGTACTATCGATACCAAACACATAATTGCCCTCATTGGAAGGCGTAGCGGTGAAGTTCACCAATGCCCCCAGGTCAATATATATTGTATTATCAGGAACATCACTACTCAATGCCACTTCTGGCACAACCAAAATTGTTGCAGTGGCAGTATCGC
>CAZVOS010000431.1:0-3718 GCA_964628845.1 uncultured Bacteroidales bacterium
TTTTTCTACACAATGTTTTGACAACTTTTACCTTAAATCCTTGCGGATTTAAGGTGGTATAAGAAATTATAAATTTATAAAGTGAAAAAGTACAGTTATATTAAAATTAAAATATTTTTTATTGTATTTTTTATTTGTTTAATTTTAGCTGAATGCCTGTTGCGTGTTGTTGGTTTCAGGTCTGGTGTTTTGAGCCCAAACTGGGCTAATTTTAAGTTAGTTGACAGTTTAGTAGTAGAACATTCTTTTTTTGCTAATGAGAAAGGTCTTTTTGTTGCAAACCCCGACTTTTTTAAGGAAGAATTTGAAATAAATAAAGATGGTTTCAGGGGTAAAGATTTTGAAAAAGACAGTACAAAACAAAGCGTACTTTTTTTGGGCGATTCTTATACATGGGGAAGCCATGCTGAGCCCATTCAGGAATGTTTTGCCGAACGGGTGGAGCGGGCAGGGTACAAGGTGTACAATACGGGCATACCAGGTGCCGACCCGCCGCAATATTACGCCATTGCCAAAGAATATGTGCCCAAGCTTAAACCAGACCATGTGTGCCTGATGTTTTATGCTGGCAACGATTTTATGGAAAAGGACAGAATGCCCGAACCCTATAAAAATGTATTCTTTATAACTAATGCAGGATGGCTTAGTCCCTATATAAATGATTCTTATGTGCCATCGGCTCAGGATGTCTATAATTATTATGTGTCGAAATATCAGGTAGGTGAAGATGCCCCCCTGTGGAAAAGATTGGTTTCAAAAACTGTGATAGGCACTTTGTTTTTAAGCGTTCCACTTAGGATGAAAGAAAAAAAAGCATGGGAAAAAGATAAAGAAATAAGCATAAAATATATTAAAAACATCAGCACTTTATGTAAAGAAAATGACACTAAGTTTTATTTGTTTTTAATACCCCTGCATACAGAAATATCTGATAAAATGTATCAGCATTATGCCAGTGTTTTTGGAGATATTGAAGTGAATATCCCCGATAACATTCAGGAAAGCGATTTTATACCCTGGCCTAACGGACATCTAAATAATAAAGGACATGCCAAGTATGCGGAATATATTTTAGAAAAAATAAAGTAAATTGTAGAAAACAGGGGGCGAACACAAAGATAAATCCCAATAAAAATGTATTTTTGTTTATTATAAAGATTTAATTCATCATACATGAGCGAAGAACAAAAAAAACAACTTGAGCAGCAGCTCTGGAATATTGCCAATACTTTGAGGGGCAAGATGAATGCAGATGAGTTCAGAGATTATATACTCGGTTTTATTTTTTATAAGTACCTTTCAGAAAAAATGGAACTCTATGCCAATGAAATACTGAAACAGGACGGCATGAAGTTCAGGGAAATAAATGAGAACACAACAACGGGAAAAGAGTACATAGAAGCCATAAGAGAAGAAGCACTGGAAAAGCTGGGCTACTTTCTGAAACCAGCGGAATTGTTTGGAGAGGTCGCAAAAAGAGGGGCTTCGACTGGTGGCACAGTGAGTTTGCTGAACTGCTCAGCCACCACTAATGGCACAGCCACCAAACAAAGCAATTTTATATTGGGCGACCTGCAAACCATACTCACTAACATTCAGCTTAGCACTATGGGCACTGAGAGTGAAGAAGATTTCGACAACCTGTTTGAGGATATGGATTTGAACAGCACCAAGCTGGGCAAAACCCCCGAAGCCCGCAACGAGATAATTGCCAAAGTACTGTCGCACCTCGATAAAATTGACTTTCAATTGCAAAACTCAGAGCTGGATGTACTGGGCGATGCCTACGAATACCTGATAGGGCAGTTTGCCAGTGGCGCAGGCAAGAAGGCAGGCGAGTTTTATACCCCGCAGGAAGTAAGTAAGATATTAGCCAAACTTGTTACCACAGGCAAAAGCAAACTCAAATCCGTTTACGACCCCACCTGTGGCAGTGGTTCATTGTTGCTGCGTGTAGCAAAGGAAGTTAAAGAAGTTACCAATTTCTTCGGGCAGGAAATGAACCGCACCACCTACAATTTGGCACGTATGAACATGATTCTTCATGGCGTACACTACCGCAAATTCGATATAAAGCAGGAAGACACGCTGGAGCATCCACAACATACAGGCATGCAGTTTGAAGCCATTGTAGCCAATCCCCCATTCTCGGCACAGTGGAGTGCCAACCCATTGTTTACAAGCGACGACCGCTTTAGCCAGTACGGCAAATTAGCCCCAGCCAGCAAAGCCGATTATGCCTTTGTACAGCACATGATACACCATCTGGCCGAAAACGGTATTATGGGTATTGTATTGCCTCATGGGGCTTTGTTCAGGGGCGGTGCAGAGGAGCATATACGCAAATACCTTATTGCCGACAAAAATTACCTCGATGCCGTTATAGGTTTGCCTGCCAATATTTTCTACGGCACAGGCATTCCCACCTGTATTATGGTATTTAAAAAATGCAGAGAGCAGCCCGAAGACATTTTGTTTATAGATGCCAGCAGGGCGTTTGAAAAGGTTAAGACACAAAATATTTTGCGTGACGTACATATCCATAAAATCATTAACACTTACCGCAAGCGTGAAGAAATAGAAAAATACAGCAAGAAAGCCAGCTTGCAGGAGGTGGCCGACAATAACTACAACCTCAACATACCCCGTTATGTGGACACATTTGAAGCAGAAGAAGAACTCGACATACACAGCATTGCCAACGACCTAAGGTTGCTGGAGCAGGATATGAAATCAACCGACAGCATCATTGCCAACTTTTGTAAAGAGCTCAATATTCCAACACCTTTTTAAGATCCTAATAAATGGTAAAAAACACAAAATTAAAAGTAAAAGGAACCGAAATAAATGTATTTCTCGGGAATGAATCAGAATATATTTCTCTAACAGATATTGCCAGATACAAGGATTCCAATAATATGGATACCATTATTCAAAATTGGTTAAGAAATAGAAATACCGTAGAATTATTGGGTTTTTGGGAAACAATGTATAATCCTGATTTTAAACCCCTCGAATTCGAGGGGTTTAGAAAACAAGCAGGGTTAAACAGCTTTGTACTTACACCAAAAAAATGGATAGAAACAACACAGCTTAAATCCCTTACTTTAAACCCAAACGTGAAGAAACTAAAATAAAGGTTAAGATTTATTTAAAAATGAAAAGAAAATTTCTAAATAAATACCGCATTGAATCTAATCGCATGCCTCTTTGGGACTATGCCGGAAACGGCGTTTATTTTATTACAATGGTAACCCAAAATAGAGAATGTAATTTGGGCGAAATAAATGATAAAGCGCAAATGGTTTTATCTGATTTTGGAAAAATTGTGGAAAAAGAATGGCTAAAATCATTCGAGATTAGAAAAGAATTATCTTTAGACGCATACGTTATTATGCCAAATCATATTCATGCCATTGTAATTTTGAAGAAAAATAATACCCCCGTTACCAATAATTCAGAAAACGCCTATTCCGTTTCCAACTTTCCCAATACCGATTTATCAGATACGGATTCTCCTGAGAACGATTTAACTGAAAACGATTTACCTAAGACCGATTTATCCGAAACCGATTTACCCGAAACCGATTTACCCGAAATAGGATTATCGGAGACCGGTTTACCGGTTTTACCCGAAATAGGATTATCGGAGACCGGTTTTCCGGTTTTACCCGTTGATACGAACGGCCGTTCGTATCAACGGGTAAAACCGGAAAAC
>CAZVOS010000432.1:0-3717 GCA_964628845.1 uncultured Bacteroidales bacterium
GTACCACCTGGAATTGAACCAGGGACACACGGATTTTCAGTCCGTTGCTCTACCAGCTGAGCTATGGTACCAAGAATTTTGGAGGTGCAAAGATATAATTATTTTTTATATAAATAATAAAACTCTTAAAAATCTAAAAAAAAATAATTAAAAGGGGAGGTCGTCAGCTTCTTGAGAAGGGTTGCTTTCTGTTTGTTCTGGGGGAGGCGTATTGGAGTTAGTTGTGTTGTCAGAGTCTTTTTTACCACCTATCATGGTCATGTTGTCACCAATAATTTCTGTAGTATATCTTTTATTGCCTTCTTTATCGTCCCAGGTACGGGTGCGTATTTTACCCTCGAGATAAATAGTGCTTCCTTTATGCAGGTATTTCTCGGCAATTTCGGCCAATCCTCTCCAAAGTACAATATTGTGCCATTCGGTCTGGTCAACCCTGTTGCCTTCTTTATTTTTATAAGATTCGGTTGTTGCCAACGAAAAACTGGCTACTTTTGTCCCGTTTTCCAATTGTCTTATGTCGGGGTCTCTGCCCAGATTACCTATAAGTATAACTTTATTTATTCCAGCCATGAATATATGTATTTAAGGTTAATAATTTTTTCTTGAACAAATGTAAGGATTTAAACTGAGTAATAATTTATAAAATTAATAATTAACAACAAATGCTGCATAAAATGCGGATGCAACAACCAGATGTTCAACAGGTGTTTTTTCGTTGGGTGCATGTGCCATTACTTCATTGCCGGGGCCAAAGCCAATAACAGGTATGCCATAAATACCCTGAATAGTAACGCCGTTGGTAGAGAATGTCCATTTATCCACGTGTGGCTTTTTATTGTAAAGTTTTGTATAACCTTCTACAGCATTGACCACAATGGGATGCGATTCTTCAATTTTCCATGTGGGATAGTATTTTTCCATGCCATATTCGAGACCTGTGTAAGCTGTTTCTTTATACTGAAGTACTTCAACCTTGCCGCCTTCTTTACTGACAATATTATTGATTTCAGCTACAGCACTTTCTTTGGTCTCGCCCCAGGTGAGGCGTCTGTCTAAGTGCACACGGGCATAGTCGGCTACAGCACAAAGCGAAGGACTCCCTGAAATAAATTCAGATACAGTAACACTGCCTTTACCAAGAAATTCGTCGTAAGCCAGATTTTCGTGTAGTTTTTCCACTTCGAGGCATGCCCTTGATGCTTTATATACAGCATTGACACCTCTTTCGGGTGCTGAACCATGTGCCGAAACCCCATTAAAAATCATGTGCATTTCCATGCGGCCGCGGTGGCCACGGTAGACATTGAGGTTGGTTGGCTCGGTGCTGATAACGCAGTGAGGAAGTAGTTTGTCTTCTTCAATAATATATTTCCAGCACAAACCATCGCAATCCTCTTCTATAACGGAGCCGACAAAGTAAACGCTGAGATCTGCGGGAACACCAATTTCTTTTAAAATACGACCAGCAGTTACAAATGATGCGGCGCCGCCTTTTTGGTCAACACTACCTCTGCCCCAAACATAGCCGTCTTTAACAGTGCCGCAAAAGGGGTCGAATTCCCAGTTGGTACTGTTACCAACATCAACAGTATCCATGTGGGCATCGAAAGCAATCTTTTTAATACCGTTGCCTATACGACCAATCACATTGCCCAGCCCATCAATAAAAACTTCATCAAAGCCGGCTTCCTCCATCTGGCGTTTGAGTTCGATTTGAACATCTTTTTCCTGTAAACTGAGCGATTTGATTTTAACAAGCTTCGACAGGTTCTGTGCGGTGTAATCGCTATATTTTTCTGATAGTTCTTTTATTTTTTCGAATGTGTTCATGGGTATATTTTTTATAATTTTAAAAAGTGTGCAAAGGTACAAAATATAAAACAAACTGAATAGAGTCTTTAGTTTTTTTTCTTCGTGATTATTCGTGCCTTGGTGCCTTTGTGGCTCTCTATTCTACCACGAAGTCTCTAAGACACTAAGATGCACTAAAAGTATATTAGAAAATTGAGTAGCTTTATTCAGAAAAGAAAACCATGTAATAATCCTAAATATCCATAATACAATTTAATATTCAGTTTGTACAATGTTTAAAATGCATATCAGGTAACAAAACAGCAGGTTCTGTAATTTTTTACTTTGGTACTTAAAAAAGGTTTATATACATATATACATACTGTAAAAAATATGTATTTTTGTTTTAAGATTGCTCAATGTTATGAAAATGCAAAAGATAATTATGAAGAAAAATTATATCCTTTTATTTTTATTTTTAGTAAATGTTTTACTTTGTTTTTCTCAGGATAAACAGCAGTTAAAGGTAAACTCATTCCACTCCATGGACATTAAATCGGTTTGTGTTTCACCCGATGGTAAATATGCTCTGACAGCCAGCGATGACAAAACTATAAAATTATGGTAGCTCTCTACAGGCAATGAAGTGCGAACTTTTACAGGGCACACAAAAGAGGTATCTGCTGTGTGTTTCTCAGTTGATGGGAAAAATGCACTTTCGGGAAGCTTTGATAAAACATTAAAACTCTGGGAAATATCTACAGGAAAACTGATAAGAACTTTTACAGGACATACAAAAGCAATTTCCACAGTATGTTTTTCACCCGATGGCAACTTTGTATTATCAGCAAGTATTGATAAAACACTGAAAATATGGGAAGTGACGAACGGAAAAAATATTCAGACTTTTGTCGGGCATCAGGAGGACATTAATGCGGCTTGTTTCTCTATTGATGGAAAAGTTATTGTATCAACAAGCATGGATAAGTCTATTAAATTTTGGGAGGTAAACACCGGACGTGAATTGGTGTCGCTTATTTTCATTGATTCAGCAGATTGGGTTATGACAACACCCGATGGCAGATTTGATGGTACTGAAAATGGGATGAAGAAATTGTTTTATGTAAAAGGTATGGAGATTACAACATTGGACAATCTTTTTGAAAAGTTTTATACACCTAAGTTGTTTGCACGTGTTATGAATAATGAGCCATTTGAAAATATTGGGAGCAGTATTTCTGAATTAAAATCCAAACCAATGGTGAGAATTATATCTTCTGAAAATTCATTATCAACGTCAGCCGGTCAAATTGCTATTACAGTTGAAGTTACTGATAATGGCGGTGGCATAGATGAGGTGCGGCTTTATCAAAATGGAAAAATCATTGAATCAAACCTGCGTGGTGCTAAGGAAATAAGTACTATGGGGGATAAAGTATCACAATCTTATACGATTACTTTACTGCCCGGAGAAAATGTACTTAAAGCAATTGCATTTAATACAGACCGCACAGAGTCGGCACCGGATATTATAACGGTGAGTTATGAAAGGAGCAAAGCACTTTCTAAACTTTATGTGATTGCAGTAGGTATTAATGAATATAAAAACACAAGATACAGTCTTAATTATGCATTACCAGATGCTGAAGCTTTTATAAATGTAATTAATGAGAAATCAAAGAATATTTTTTCAGAAATAATCGTCAAAAAACTTGACAATACGAATGCCACGCGTGAGGGCATCATTAATGCTTTTAAAGAAATAGCGACATTAGCTCAATCGCAAGATGTGTTTGTTTTTTATTATGCAGGACATGGTGTCATGAGTGAAGGAGGGGCTTTAGAAAAAGCCGATTTTTATATTGTTCCTCATGATGTTACGCAATTGTATGGTAACGACGAAATGCTTAAAAACAAAGCTATTTC
>CAZVOS010000433.1:0-3713 GCA_964628845.1 uncultured Bacteroidales bacterium
TACAGCCACTGCATCTTCACTACCTTGAGATAAATAAACTGTAATAGCATTACTTCGAGAAGAATTATCGGTGCCATTTCCAATAACAAAAAGCCTGTCTGTTGGCTCCCATGAACTATTTGAGGCAGGTGTATAAGTTGTGTTATAAGAACCGAAAGTTGTTTCAATAAAAGAAGGTGCTGATGTGCTGTAGCCGCTGATAAAAGAATTGTCTCCTGAAGCATTTGTAAAATAACCAGTTGCTATGGCATATTGCCCAGAAGCTGTAGTTTGTTGTCCGAATGCAACAGCATTATTTCCTGATGCGATAGACATATAACCGGCAGCCAAAGCATCAGCACCTGAAGCCAGTGTATAACTACCCAAAGCTGTCGAATAGATGCCTTCGGCAGTAGTATAGCTTCCCGAAGCAAAAGAACCGTTACCTGTTGACTTTGTATTAACACCAGTAGCTATTGAATAATCTCCCGTAGCGTTGGTGAAACGTCCGCAAGCAAATGAATATCCTCCTGAAGGGTTGGTGTTGCCACAAGCTGCAAACGAGTAATCTCCTATTGCTTTAGTACTACTCCCGAAAGCAACCGATGAATTACCTATACTGTCCTTATCCCAGGATTCATCATATATGATGCCTGCTCTGAATGCAGCTTTGTCGGGGTACCACATCAGACGTGTACCTGCACCGGAAACAGGTGGATTACCCGGATTACTACTCTTATACTCCCCTGTAAAAAGCACATTGCCGGCACCTGTGCCTGTGCCATTGGCATGCAAATTGCCCAAGGGCGTACTGGTTCCAATACCAACATTTCCCATATTATAATAAATATTACTTCCATCAACTGTCCATTGTCCTAACGAACCAGAACCATCAAGAGCTGTCCAGACAGTGCCATTATAATAATAAAATCCCGGCGTGTTATCGGTCTGAAATATCAGCAAACCTGTAGCAGGAAGATTAATATCGTCCCGCTGGGCCAACGACATCCTTGGTATAAGCAAACCTTTGTCGACAGATTTCACATCAAGCATAGCCGAACTGTTTGCTACATAATTTTCATCATCGGTAATAGCAACATTCTGACAAAAAGAATTTATACTTATGCAAAACATCTTTGTAACTAACAAGCATAATAAAATTTTTGTTTTCATATTATTTGTAATTTAATATTATATTTATTCGACAAATATATAAATATTTCACATACGAACCATCTTTTCAATGAAAAATACAAGAAATATTTTGTTTCCTAACATTGTTTACTCTTCTCCTGCAAAAAAACTTAGCCCACATTGCAGCCAAAACGCCCTAAAAATGTCCAAAAACAAGTTTTTTTTTGACTTTTTTTTCTTGTAAGTAGCTGAAAATCAATAATAGGGTTTTGAAAAGTCTTTGTGGTGTCCTTTAAAGTGAATTTTGTTTTAAAAATGTTGCGAATTTTGTAAGATGTATTTCAAAGCCACCTATCGTTACAACCCAAAAACTGATAAATCAGACTTGTATTTTCGTTTGGTTGAGAGTTATCGTAATGACCTTGAAGAGGTACAGCAACGGACAATACTTTCAGGTTTTTTTTAATGAGTTATCAGGTGACCAAATAGACCACGTTCAAAAGGGCATCAATGATAGATTAAGTGGACAAACCAAACTTTTTAACGATAGTTTGGTTAAAGAGTATGTAGAGCAGATATATCAACATTTGATAAATGAAAAAAAAGATTGATGTTTTACTCAAAGACACAGATAAAGATTATGAAACAATAGATTTCATTTTTCTTGTTAGCGGTTTGGTATTACATCAATATTAATTAAACCATTACTTTTATGAACCCAACTGCTCCCATTTTCTGTTGACAAATAAACACCGCCATAAACTCCTGAAAATTAAGTTACCTGTAACGGCTATACAGTTTATTCTGAGGGATGTTGGCCCAAAAATAGGACGCCACTGTGCTTTTGCTATTAAAATCTGGCTTGTGAATAAAAATATGAGTAATTTTTTTTTAAAATATATATCAATATAAACTAAATATTTTAATTTTGTAATTCAATAATTTTTAAAAAATCGGAGGTTATTATGAAAAAATCTATGTTTTTTACAGTTCTATGTGCAATTATTTTAAATGTTTATGCTCAAAGTCAAACATGGACAGCTATGCAAATGCCCGAAATAAGCAGTAAATGGACCTTAACGGGTATTTATTTTTCTTCGCCTAGCAATGGCTGGGCTGTGGGTTACGATTATGAGGATGTGGGTACATCTACAAATGTGGTTAAAGGTGTAATACTTCAGTTCAAGGAAGGACAATGGATAAAAGCCAATTATCCTACTCCTTCAGCAAATTGGACACTGCATGGTGTATGGTTTTTGAACGATAAAGAGGGCTGGGCTTATGGTCAGAATAAAGAAAACAAAGCCGGTTTACTGATGCATTACAAAAACGACACATGGAAAGTCGTTGAACTTTCGATGGTAAGCTATAAAGAATGGGTTTTGTATGATGTTTTCTTTGTTAATGAAAAACTGGGCTGGGCAGTAGGTAGCACTTGGGGAGATGAAAAACCTGTATTCTTAACCCACACAGATGGTTCATGGAAAGTAGAAGATGTCGCCGACCTTAAAAAACAAACATTACTATCGGTTGCTGCTATAAATGCCGATAATGTGTTTGCAGGTGGCTTTCGCGAAGGAAAATTTGATATGGCAGGTATATCAAGGGCACAGGGCTCCTATATAATCACTAAAACAAAAGGCAACTGGGAACAGCCAAAATTACCATTGCTATCGAACAATGTAATATGCAGAGATATTGCCTGTATCGATGCCAGCAACGTTTATGCGGTAGGCTGGATGCCTGCTTTCCAGAGTGCTCCTGAAACAGGAAAAATTCTTTTTTATAATGGTAAAAAATGGAGCGAAGCCGATGTTGATGCAGGTAAGGATTGGAATATTTTTGGTGTGGCTTTCGAAAATGCCCAAACGGGCTGGGCTGCAGGTAATTACTCTGGTAAAAACAAGGGCTTACTTATCCAGTTTAATAAAGGCGAATGGAAACCTTTGAGCAAAAAAACAGAACCACAAATAGCTGAAAAATGGAATCTGCGTAGCATTACTTTCGACAAGCAGGGTGCTTATTACGCTGCAGGCGGTGATGAACAATCTAATAAGGGTATAATTATAAAAACAGAAAAATAAAAAAACTAAGGTAAATCCCTCTGCTCACGCCACAATTTATTAAATGATTTTTGTTTTAATACGGGCAATTCTCTTCTTGTACCCCAGTATTTCGATACCAGTTTTTTTAAGATATAATTCTTTATTTTTACATTTCCAAAATCCATTATTTTGCGGTTCAGAAAAGCTTTTTTGAACAAAAACTGGGTTATTTTATCATTGGTGGTGTTAAATCCTTTTTTTATAATATCTCTTCTGTTGAAAAGTAAGAGTTCGTGCAAATTAATATTTACCGGACATACTTCTGTGCACCTGCCACAAAGCGAAGACGCAAAACTTAGATGCTTATAATCAGCCATTCCCCTCATATGTGGTGTAATTACTGCTCCAATAGGACCGCTATAGGTGGTATTATAGGCATGACCGCCTATATTTTTATACACAGGACAGAAATTTAGGCAAGCCCCACATCTTATGCAAGTCATGGCTCTGCGTTGTTCTGTTTGTTTTAAAAGTTCACTTCTTCCATTATCAACT
>CAZVOS010000434.1:0-3713 GCA_964628845.1 uncultured Bacteroidales bacterium
TACCAGTATGATTTATCTTGACCACGGACTAGGAAGCAATTTCACTTCTTACGAACAATATTACAACCTCAATCAGGATGAAGATGCCCTTAGTTACCTGCTCCTCGCCAATAAATTAATTCATACCGTAAACCCTCTTGCCATCTCAATTGCTGAAGAAATGAGCGGCATGCCAGGTATTGCAACACCTCAAAAAGATGGGGGCTACGGTTTCGATTACCGCCTCGCTATGGGCGTTCCCGATTTCTGGATTAAAACCATCAAAGAAATAAAAGATGAGTTCTGGCATGTAGGCGATATCTATTATAACCTTACCAATAAAAGACATGATGAAAAAGTAGTCAGTTATGCCGAAAGTCACGACCAGGCACTCGTAGGAGACCAGACCATTATTTTCAGACTCATCGGTGCTGAAATCTACAACCACATGCATATCAAACACCAGAACATTTATGTGGAAAGAGGTATGGCCCTACATAAAATAATTAAGCTCATAACTTTCGCCACTGCAGCTAACGCCTACCTTAATTTTATGGGTAATGAATTTGGACACCCCGAATGGATTGATTTCCCTCGCGAAGGAAATAACTGGTCGTTTCATTATGCCCGCCGCCAATGGCACCTCATGCACGACAAAAACCTCAGATACCACCAACTTTACCTTTTTGAAAAAAATTTCATCCGTTTATGTAAAACTCATGAGGTATTCAGCACATACCCCACGCCGATAGTACAAGACATTGACAAACAAATTCTTGCATTTAAAAGAGCCGAACTAATCTTCATTTTTAATTTCAGCCCTTTCAACTCTTACTCCGATTATAAAATTGAAGTAAACAAGGGTGAATATGAAATTATTATGAATAGCGACTCTAAAAACTTTGGCGGGTATAACAGAATCAATGAAAATATAACTTATGTATCCCAAAAATCAGATAATAAAAATTATATTCAATTATACATACCTACCCACTCAGCATTGATATTAAAAAAACTTTAAATTTTTTATCATGTTTACATTTCTTATTTCAATCATTATTTTAATTGTAGGTTATTTCATTTATGGAAAATTTGTTGAAAATGTGTTTGGCATTGCTCTTGACAAAAAAACACCTGCAATCAGTATGAATGACGGCATTGATTATGTGCCGATGAACTGGGGAAAAATATTTTTAATACAATTTCTTAATATTGCCGGCTTAGGGCCAATTTTTGGCGCTTTGCTCGGTGCTATGTTCGGACCTGTGGCTTTTTTATGGATTGTTTTTGGAAATATACTGGGTGGGGCTATGCACGACTACTTTTCTGGTATGTTATCGGTTCGCAGAAATGGGCTTAGTATTACTGAAATTGTCGGACAAATTCTAGGAAAAAAATCTAAAATCATTTTCAGCATCTTTACGCTTTTCCTCATGGTACTTGTTGGGGCTGTCTTTGTAATGGGCCCTGCCAAAATAATTCATCAAATGACACATCAATACTTTGATATATCTGTATGGATTGCTTGTATCTTTACATATTACATTATTGCAACACTTTTCCCTATTGATAAAATTATCGGAAAAATCTATCCCATTTTTGGTTTTGCATTACTTTTTATGGCTTTAGGTATTTTTATTACGATGCTCTGGAAGGGCTTACCTATACCTGAACTCACGCTTGATAATTTCAGCAATCAACATCACAATGCTGTCAATTTCCCCATCTTCCCTATGATGTTTGTTACTATTGCCTGTGGTGCTATATCCGGTTTTCATTCAACTCAATCGCCCTTAATGGCTCGTTGTATTAAAAACGAAAGATACGGCAGGCGTGTTTTTTACGGAGCTATGGTTACCGAAGGTATTGTTGCTCTGATTTGGGCTGCTGTGGGTATGGCCTTCTGGGGTGGCGTAAAAGAAATTAATACCATAATGGTCGAACACGGCGAAAATGCTGCCTGGGGTGTAAATGAAATATCGGCTTCCCTTCTTGGCAGGTTTGGCAGTATTCTAGCACTCCTTGGCGTGGTTGCTGCACCAATAACTTCAGGTGATACAGCTTTCCGCAGCGCAAGACTTATTGTCGCAGATTTTTTTAATTACAAACAAAAAAAACTCAAAAACAGAATACTGATAAGTATTCCCATTTTTATTTTTGGCTTTATCATCAGTATGTCGCACTTCGGCATCATATGGCGTTATATGGCCTGGTCAAACCAAACACTCGCCACCATTGTACTCTGGGCTATCGCCTGGTACCTATATACAGAAAAGAAATTATTTATCATCGCTTTAATACCAGCCATATTTATGACCTGTGTTACTGCTACATACATCTTTATAGCCCCCGAAGGTTTCGCCCTGAACAATAACATAGCATATATCATTGGCGCTTCTGTTACTGTATTTTGTACGGCTCTGTTCTTCTTTAAAACTTTTTATAAAAGGAAATTATAAAATAGTATTTGATGTATTATTTTGTTTCATCTTGTTGGCTTTTATAACTGCCTTTCTACTGTTATTTAGCTTTTTTTGACAACTTGATAAATTATTTGTCATGTCAATAAATTCAAATTCTTGTTTTGTAATAAATAGGTCTTCAGGTATTTTTTCAAGTTTGTCCTTAGTAGCTTTAATAGCAAATTCTGAATTGTCAATACCAACCCATTTTCTATTATTAATTTGAGCAATTTTTAAAGTTGTGCCAGAACCACAAAAACAATCTAAAACTATACTATTTTCTATTGAAGAAGTTTTTATTATTAAATCAAGTAATTCCGAATTCTTTTCTGTAGGATAATCAGGATATTGAGGATCTTTAAATTCCCAAATGTCTTGAACTCTCTTACCTTCTCTTTCATCTAAAAAAATTATTTTTCGTGGATTACCAGTTGAAGACCACTCAATTAAACCTTGTTTATCCCAATGTTCTAATGTATTTATATCAGCTCTCCAGTGTCTTCCTTTAGGAGGAAGAATGCCTTTGAAAGGTTTATTTGAATTTCCGTTCTCAGTTTCTCCCGGTGCATGAATTGGCACTGTAGTATATTTCCTTCCTTGTTTATCTTTTTTTGGAAATAATTTTTCAATATCTTTTTCTGAATATTTCTCCTTGGGCTCATTCCATATTGGATTTGACGATTTTGAATAAAACAATATCATATCTTTAATATTTCCATATCCAATTCTATCAAAATTTTTTGGATTACATTTTATTCGAGTAATATCATTCCTGAAATTTGTTATTCCAAAAATATCATCCATCATCACTTTAACATAATGCCCAATTTTATAGTCTATATGCAAATATATTGAACCACTTTCCGATAATAATTCTCTTAACAATTCTAATCGTTCTTTTAAAAACGCAATAAAATCCTTTCCCTTAATATTATCACTATATGCGATATCTCCATTTCTTGAATTACTAATTGTTGTTGCTCTACCATCTGTTATTGTAAAATTACACCCTGTGGCAAATGGAGGGTCTATATATACTAAATCTATCTTCCCTTTTAAATATTTTTCATTTAAAAGATATTTCAATCCTTCAATATTATCTGCTTTTATAAGTAAATTCTTCATCTAAAGTTATAGTTGATACAAAAATTCTCTTAAAACAAGTGCTGACATAATATTATAGTCCTTATAAGGGTTGATAATAAAATTATGCATTTTTGATTTACCTTTTAAATATAATATCCCATCAAGAATGGCTATCCTTATTGCATT